>JAGDDM010000236.1 GCA_017958015.1 Abditibacteriota bacterium
ATGCGTGACGGCTGGGACATCAACTACGAGAACAAGATGAAGATCCCCTCTCTCCGGGCGGTTGTTAAGTCCGTTGCCGACTCCAAGGCGGAGTGCGACGTGTACGTGGTGAACACCGCGGAGATGAACAAGGACAACATGGCTTGCGTGGTCACCGCTCCCGCCTACGGCAGTCTCAAGGAGAGCGTCGTCTACAAGGGCTGCGACATCGACAAACTCACCGTTCCTCAGAAGGACTTTGCCAGATACAACATTAAGGCCAACGTGTGGAACAAAGGCAACACCGCCATCGAAACCAAGGTTGTGGGCTGCGTAACCCTCACTCCCGACGGTCCCGTGGACTACGTGAAGGGCGAGTACACCTACGCCGCCGAGAACAGCACTTTGCCGGTTACTCTCATGAAGGACGACAACGAGTCCCGCTTCGTGGGTGTGGTCAGCAAATTCGGTTCCAAGAAGGACATCAAAGTGCGGGTAAAGGGCACTCCGGATAAGGACGCCGTCTACGAAATGGTTCTCCCCGGTTCCGAGCCCTACGCCGACAGAGTAATCTGCACCGCCAGACTTAAAACCGCCGGTTCCACCTCCGTGTTCGAGATAGCGGAAGTAATGCCCGGCCACAGCTCTCTGCCCGTGGGCTCCTTCCTCTACAAAAAAGCCGATAAATGAAAATAAATCTTCGCGCCCCGTTCTTAATATGCCTTCTCACCGTCTTTGTCTGCGGCGCCGCCTTCGGCTACTCCCTCGAAAAGGAGCTGAAAACCGGAGCCAAGGTTGCCAAAGAGGTGGAAAAAGAAATGCCGCCCAGCGACAACGAGGCGGCTCAGAAGGCAATTGAGGAATTGGGCGCGAAGTTTATGCCCCATATCGAGCGGAAAGACGTTCCCTATCACTTCAAGGTGGTGGAGGCCAAGGGCGTTATGAACGCCTTCGCCCTGCCCGGCGGCTACGTCTATTTCACCGAGCGCATGTGGCAGATTCTCACTCCCGAGGAACGGGCCGCGGTTATGGCCCACGAGATTACCCACAGCGACAAGCGCCACGCCATCACCGCCCAGCGAAAGGCCAATCAACGGGCTCTGTGGTCGCTGCCCCTTGTTGTGCTGGGACCCGTGGGCATGAACGTTATGGCCGTGGGAAATGTGATGATTTCCATGCGCTATTCCCGCAAGCAGGAACAGGAAGCGGACGAGGCGGGCATGGACCTCTTGGTTAAGGCCGGTTTCGATCCCGCCGGCGCCGTCACCTCAATGAAAAAACTCCGGGCAATCGAAAACGAGTACAACAAGTACGAAATATCCTCCGTTTTCTCCGACCACCCGGAGACCCAAAAACGAATCGACTACCTGACGGCCAGGGCCGTGAGATACGGCTCCAAGCCGGAGGATTTGGAAGTGAAACCCTTCGACGACCCCGCCGCCATAGGCAAGGTGGCCAAGATTTTGGCGGATCTGGGGGGCGTTGAGGCGTCGCTTACAATAAAAGCCGCCTACGGCGACAAATTCGTTGTGAAAAAAATGCTCTACGACGACGCCTCGAAAACCGCCAAACCGGTTAAGGTGGCCGATGCCGTGTCCATGGCAAGCGGCAGATACGTGACTCTCCTCCTAACCCCCGTGGACGTGTACGAAAAGGCGGATATCGCCGTGGGAGACGGAATATACCTGGAACCCGAGACGGAAGAGGCCGAAACGCCGGCGGATTCCGGGAAGGAAAAAGGGAAAAAGGAATAGCCGCGCCCGCGGAGAAAACAAATCATCCACCGCAAAAAAATAACAGCCCCTTGGGGGAGCTGTTATTTTTTGTTCGCTTTTTCTCTCTCTTTTCTCTCTCGCTCGGCGGCTTCGCTTTGCCGCAGGAGGTAGCGGATGTCGGTGATTTCCGCGGCCTCGTCCTCGGTCATATTGAGGACGGCGATGAGTTCTTCCGAAAGAAGTTTTTGGGCCCGTTTCAGCAGGTGCACCTCGCTCATTTTCGGGTACTTGCCTTTTTTGGTGATGGCCCGTCTGAAAATCGCGGACGCGAGAATCATGGGGTCGGACCAGTCGATGGCCCGAAATTCCTGGGGGTGTTCCTTGGGGGGAACGTTGCCCTTCAGAATTTCGATGGCGGTTCTCATATATTCTTCGGAATAGAGATAGCGGACGCCGGAGTCGTCGGCGACGTCCACGGGAATATATATAACGGATGACATGCCGATTTTCGGCACCACGTAATATTGTTTTATCTCGCCGTTGAGTTCACGGTCTTCGACGGATTCTATTTTGCCCACACCGTAGCGGGGATGCAAAATCATGTCGCCGATTTTCATCTTCTTGGCCTTTTCGATTAATTCCGGTTATAACAACCGTGGCGTAATTATAACGCATTTTTAACCCTTTGTCAAGTCGAAGAATCACTCTCCGAAGCGGGGCAAAAGGATGAAAAGACCGTAGTTCGTAAAATATTTTTCCGCGGCTTTCCGCACGTCCTCGGCGGTGACTTTTTCCAGCTCCGCCGTGTATTTTTCGTCGAATCCCGGGGTGTCCGAAAGAATCTCCCAGAAGCCCGGCATCATGGCTCTGTCGAACATTCTCTGGTGGGCCAGGATATGTTTTCCCAGGGTGTAGCCTTTGGCCCGGGTGAGTTCGTCCTCCGTGAGAGGCTCGGTTTTCAGACGGTTTACTTCCTCCAGCAGGGCGTCCTTAACCTCCTCCAAAACCGGCTGTCCCACGTAGCCCTGAGGGGTCTGTTTGAAGGGGTCGGTTATGATGTAGGCCACCGCGTGGCTCTGATATTTTCGGGCCGGGTATATGATGCCGATGTCGTAGCCCATGCCCTTTTTCTGCCGGATGTTTCGGAACATGGCGGAGCCCTTGCCACCGCCCAAAGCGTTCACCGCCACCGACATGGCGGGGTAGTCCGGTGAGGACACCGCCGGAGCAAGCCAGCCCATGAGGAAGTAGCCGGTTTTCACGTTACGCTGGTCCATGAAGGACAGGGACCGCTCAAGGGTTTCCTCCGCCGGAGCCCTGGTGGCGGGAACCCGCTTCGGGGCGATTCCCGCGAAGGCGATTTTCGCCCGCTCCAGAACCTGCTCCCGGCTCACGTCCCCGGCTACGGAGAGAATCATGTTTTCCGGCACGTAATATTTGTTGTAGTAATTTTGTAAATCCGCCGGTTTGGCGGTCTTTACGGTGCGGAGGGTGTCCGCCGCCGTCCGCCGGTAGGGGCTGTCGCCGTAAATCATCGTAAGAAGCTGCTCGTAGGCATTGGCGAACACGTTATCGTTCTCCGCCTCCGCCTGGGCCATGAGGCTCTTGCGGACGCTTTCAACCCACTCGCTCTCGAAGTTCGCTTCCGTCACCGCCTCGCCCATAAGGGAAAGGGCGGTGCCGAACTGCTGTGATGTGGTGATGACCTTCAGTTCCGTGTAGTCGGCGTTCCGGGTGACGCTCATGTTGCCGCCCACGCTGTCCGCCACCGCCGCCACATGCTCCGCGGACTTGTTGCGGGTGCTCGCCAAAATGAGGTTGGCGACGAAGTTTCCCAGACCCGCGAACTGAAGACTCTCGTTGGCGCAGCCGTCTTTGATAAAGAGAACCGCCGCCACCAAGCCGGAGCCGGGCTCGGAGGATGTGAGAATCGTAAGGCCGTTGTCCAAAGTGTCCCTTGTTTGGGCGAAAGCCGGGAGAGCGAGGAAAACAAGCAAAACAATAAGAAGTTTTTTCATTTCGCCGCCTCCTTCTTCGCGGTGAAAACAACCTTTTTGGCGTGGGCTTTGTCCAGATATTTTTTAGCCGCGGCGGAGACTCTTTCCGGTGTTACGGCCCGCACTCCGTCTATGTATTTGTCGGCGAGATCCGGACCGCCCAGGGTGAAATAGAATCCCAGAGCGGAGGCTCTGCCGCCGAAGGTTTCGTTGTCGAAGGCGCTTGTGCCGAGAAGATACCGTTTGGCCGCTTCCGCAACCGCCGGATCCACGCCGGCTTTCGCCTCCTCAATGACCTGCAGCAGGGCGGCCTCGTTCGCGGCCGCTTCCTCCTCTTTGCAGGAGAAGCCGATTGTAATCATGCCCCGGCCCTTGGAGGTGAGGAAGTCGCTGAGGCAGTCGCCTTTCACCGCCCGGTTAATGAGGCCCATGCCGCCCCGAACCAAACATGTTACGAGCACGTCAACGGCGCAGACCTCATCGAAGTCCTCCGCCTTGGGACCCATGAAGCCGAATCCGGTATAGGTGAGGACGTAGGGAATATTGACCACGCGCTCGCTGTACTGCGGGGTTTTCGGCTCCGGAATGGGGGGAGCGGGCTCTCCCTTTTCGAGAGTGAAATATTTCGACGCCAACTCCGACGCCTTTTCTTTCGTTATGTCGCCGACCAAAACAACGGCGCAGCGGGCGGCGGTGAGCCTTGTTGAGCGGAACTTCATCAAATCGTCCCGGGTGATTTTCGCCACCGTGTCCGGGTAGCCCTCGATGGGGCGGCCGTAGGGGTTGGATTCGTAGAGGTCCGCCGCCAAAAAGTCCTTCATCACGCTGAAGGGCGTCATGCTCTTCCGGGAAAGTTCGTCCGCCACTATACGCTTTTCGATGTCCGTCTCGCCCTCGTCGTAAACCGGGTTTATCACCGCGTCGGAGAGGATGTCCAATGCCTTTTCGATATACCGGGAGGGCACGGTGCAGCTGTAGTGAATCCAATCCCGGGAGGTGTGGGCGTCCAAAGTGGTGCCAAGACACTCCGCGTCCCAGTCGATTCGTCCGGCCGGGCGGTTTTTCGTCATGTTGAAGGCGCAGTGTTCCGCCAGATGGGCGGTGCCGGCGGGCAGGGGACCGTCGTAGGCGGAACCGGAGACGAACCAAATGTCCGCGGCCACCAGAGGCGCCGAGTGATTTTCCTCGAAAACAAGGGTTGCTCCCGAGGGAAGTTTTTCCGTTACCGGCGCGGCGGAAAGGCCGATTTGAACGAAAATCGACGCCGCCGCGAAAAGAAAGATGATTTTTTTCAATTTTATGGCTCCCTGTATTTCATTTTTTACCGTAAATGTATTATAATGGAAAGTAGGATAAAATACAACTGCGTGAGAGGTATCACATGCCCATACGAAAATATATTCCCTTCGGGCTGCAGGAAAACACGGAACATCTTCTTGACATCGGCAGAACAATCGTTGAGGTTGACGACATCGACGTTGTTTTGCAGACCATTTTGGAGGAGTGCGTCCGGGTGTGCAACGGAACGAGAGGATTCCTTGCCATTATCGACCACGACCGAGGCTCCATGAACGTGAAGTACGTCACCGGCCCCGGCTGGGCGGACGACACCAAGTGCGCGCTAATAAACGTTTCCGAGGAAACCGGCAAGGGCATCACCGGCAGAGTGGCCGCCACCGCCGAGTCCTATATGTGCAACGATACCTCAAAGGACCCCTACTACGTGGAGCTCTTCGACGATGTGCGCAGCGAAATGGCGGTTCCCCTGTCCGACGACGTGCGTACAAGAGGAGTTTTGAGCATCGCTTCCACTTCCGAAAACGCCTTCAAGAGCGCCCACGAGTACGTGGTGCGGAACCTCTGCGACATGGCCACCACCGCCATGACTCTCGCGGACTACCGGCGCCGGGAACGGGCCATCGTCCGCATCGGCGGCGAGCTCACGGGCATAACGGAACGCACGGAAATCATCGAGAAGGTTTTGCAAATCACCGCCGAGGTTCTTCAGTTCGAGGACTGTTCCGTCTTTCTGGCGGACAAGGACAAGAAAAAGCTCTCCCTGGTGGCGTCCCAGGGAACCATGAGGGATTTCGTGGGCAGAGCGGAGTACGAGTTCGGCCACGGTCTCACCGGTTGTGTGGCCAAGGACAAGAAACCCCTGCGGCTCAGGTATCCTCACCTCGATCCCCGGTGGAGCGGCTGGCACGGCGGCATGGAGCCGGAGCGGATAAGCGCTTTCCTGGCGGTTCCCATCTTCGACCGCACCGGCGTGGCGGGAGTCATCAGACTCCAGCGTGAGCAGAGCAAATACCCCTGGTTCTCCAACAGCTACACCGCCGAGGACGAGAAGATTCTCACCGCCGTTGCCGACAGACTGGGCACGGCTCTGGACAACTCCGCGCTTCTGGACAAACTCATCGAGAGCGAGCGCATGGCGGCCTGGGGCGAGCTCTCCGCCCGTTCCGCCCACATGATAGGCAACCGGGTTTTCGCCATAAAGGGCGACATCAACGAGATTGAGTACGTTCTCGGTGAGGAAAATCCGGACAAAGAGGAGCTTAACGAGATTTTGGCCGGGGCGAAGAGGGGAATATTCCTGCTGGAGGAAATCCTCAACGAATTCAGAATGTTCGTGAAGGCGGACAAGGTCGACAAGACTCGGCTGGACATCGGCGCGCTTCTGAAGGAAACCCTGGGAGAGTTCTTCGGCAAGCGGTCCGGGGTTAAAACCTCCGCTGAAGTTCCGGAGGAGCCGGTGATGATAAGCGGCGACGCCACCAAGCTGAAGCGGGTCATCTCGGAGCTTTTGGAAAACGCCACCAACTTCCTGCCGGCGGATGGGGAGATAAAAGTCACCCTCACGGACGGCTTGGGACGGGACACCGCCCGGAAACCGAAAAAGAAAGTCCGGGCCGCCGACTACGTGCGAATAAGGATTGCCGACAACGGCTGCGGAGTCAGGGAGGAGGACAAGGAAAACATTTTCAACCCCTTCTTCACTTCCCGAGCCAAGGGCATGGGACTGGGACTCCCCATCGTGAAGGGAGTTATTGAGGCCCACGACGGAGTCGTGTACGAAGACGGCAAAGAGGGTGAAGGAGCGGTATTCAATATCCTGTTGCCCAAATAGAAATCGGGCGTCGGGGAATGTGCCGGCAAACCCTCATCGGAGAGTCGGTTTCGGAACCGCCTCCGCGGGAACTTCATTCCCTCAACTTAATCGATTTACAATCACAGTAAGAAAGGAAACGATAAAATGGCAAGAATACTTTTGGTAGACGACGAAGAAGCGGTGAGAAACGCCGTGGCGAGAAGACTGAAACGGAACGGCTACGATATTACCAAGAAGGCCTCCCAGGCCGAGGGTATCGAGGAGGTTAACTCCGTTGAGACTCCCTACGATGTTGTTGTCACCGACATGGTTATGGAGACACCGGACAGCGGTCTGGAAGTTCTGAAAGCTGCCCTCACCCGGGACGTTTTCACCGAGGTCATCGTTCTCACGGCCTACGGCAACGTTGCCAACGCCGTTGAGTGCATGCGCAGAGGCGCCTTCGACTACGTTGAGAAGAACGTGCCCGGCGTGGACGTCTTTGAGCTCCTTGACGCCAAGGTGAAGCAGGCCATGGAGCGCAGACAGTCCTCCGTGTCCGGCATCAGGCGCATAGAAAGATATATGAAATGAACCGCCTTTTGGGCTTTTGCGTCATCGCTTTGGCGTTGGCGTCCTCTTTGTTCGCCAAAACCCCGGTAATTCTGGACACCGACGCCTATAACGAGATAGACGATCCCTTCGCCGTGGCCTACGTGCTCCGGTCAAGGGACGTCTTTGATGTTCGGGGCATAACCGCCGCTCCCTACCACGGGGGCGACCACGCCGTGGATTCTCCGGCGGAGGGCGTGGCTCTCTGCCACAAAGAAATTCTGAACATCAAACGCATTATGGGAGTTACGGACGTGCCCGCCTATATGGGCGCCCCGCGGTTCATGACCGACACCGAAACCCCGGTCCGCTCCGACGCTTCCGCCGCCATTGTCGCCGAAGCCAACAGATGCGCGGCAAAGGGTGAGCGGCTCACGGTCATTGCCATCGGAGCCCTCACCAATGTGGCTTCCGCTTTACTCACGGACCCCAAACTGGCGGAAAAAATCGATCTGGTGTGGCTGGGCGGTCACCTGGACAACGCTTCGGAGTTCAATCTGAACGGCGACAGATACGCCGCCAAGGCGGTGTTCGACTCCGATGTGCCCTTCACCCAAATTCCCTGCTTCGGGGTGGTGGACAAGCACTACGTGCCCTGTCAGTGGCTTATCGACAACCTTAAGGGTTGCGGAGCCATAGGCGAGCACCTGACGAGCCTTGTGAAGTGGGCGAACATGGACCGGAGAATCATCTGGGACATCACCGCCGTAGGCGTGTTCATGACACCGAGAGCCTACACCTTCGAGACATGCGGGCGTCCTACGATTTACATCGATAAGGACGAGTACGGACCCGCGAGACCCGGCGCGAAAATGCGGCGTGCCGTTGAAATCGACAAAAAACCCCTCTACGACGACCTCTTCGGCAGACTGTCGGAGGTCTACAACAAAAAAACCAAATTATTTTGAGGAGTTTAACATGAAATTCGAGACTTTTGACTACGAGCGCCCGGCGGTTATTCTGGACACCGACGCTTTCAACGAGGTGGATGACCAGTTCGCCATCGCCTATCTTCTCCGGTCCAAGGACAGATTCGACATCCGCGGCATTACAGCGGCTCCCTTTGTGGCAAAGCACGCCGCCACGCCGAAATCCGGTATGGAGCAGAGTTACGATGAGATTTTGAATATATGCGGCCTTATGGGAGAGAAGGATATTCCGGTGTATAAAGGCGCGGACCGCGTCATGACGAGCAAGAGCGACCCGGTGGCCTCTCCCGCCACCGACGTTATCATATCCGAGGCGAAGAAGTGCGCGGCGGAGGGGAAGAAACTTCTCGTCCTCGCCATCGGCGCCATCACCAACGTGGGCAGCGCTCTGGCGCTTGAGCCGAAACTGGCGGATATGATGGAGCTGGTGTGGCTGGGGGGCAGCCTGAAAGTCGCCACCGAGTACAATATGGACGGCGACAGAGCCGCCGCTTCCGTGGTGTTCGACTCCTCCGTTCCCTTCGTTCAGATGCCCTGCGTCGGTGTTGTGGACAAGGTCTACATCAGCAAAGAGGAGCTGGCGGAGCGGGTAAAGAACTGCGGCGCCGTGGGTGAGTATCTGCTGCGGATCGTTGATCGCACCGGCAGCCCCGGCAGAGTCATTTGGGACATCGTCACCGTGGCCGCCTTCAACGTTCCCGGCGCTTTCAAATACGAAGTCAAAGCCCGTCCCACCATCGTTCCCGGCGACGACTACGGACCGGACCGACCGAACACGGAAATGATCGTGGCGGTGGACGCGGACAGGGATGTTATTTTCGATGACCTGTTCAAGAGAATAAGTAACTGAGGAAACAGCCGGCTTACCGCCCTTAAAATTTTCCGGAAATAATGTGAAATTTTCCACGTCTTTTACCTTTACGATTACTGACAGGAGACTTGCTGTATGAAAACAACCAAACTCATTGCCGCCGCCTTGGCTCTCGTAGCCCTGGTATCTTTCACCGCGCCGGTGCCGTCCTATTCCGCCGCCAAGAAAACAACGGCGAAAAAGACCACCGCCAAAAAGACAACGGCGAAGAAGACAACAACGGCGAAGAAAACCACCACCGCCAAGAAGACAACCGCGACCACGGCGAAAAAGACAACAACCGCCGCAAAGACTACGACTACTACCGCCAAAACGACCACCGCAACCGCCGCCAAGCCCGCCGCTCTTACGGGACTTACCAAGACAAGATACGTCAAACTGAGTCTCGAGGAGCCCTACACCGGCAAATCGATTCCCAACACCACCGGAAAGGTGAGTGTAAAGACCTGCGCCGGACGGATAGGCGTGGGTGCTTTCGGCGTCACCTTCGGCAAGGACGTGCCCCAGGCGAAGGTCGCCATCGATCAGGACTTCTCCGGCAGCGCCGGCAAGATTGCCGCCTCCGAGTTCACCGTGAGCCTTATAGACCTCAATAACTTCGTCCGCAAGACCGACGAGAAGGGAAATAAGTACACCGTGGCGGACATTATGGCCTCTACCCAGAAGTTCTGGCTGGAAGCCAACGTGTCCAACAAGGTTAAGCCCGGCGTCTACTCCGGCAAGATTTCGATATACTACAACGACGCCGAGTGGGATATGATTCCCGTTGAACTCACCGTGTCCAAACTGGCTCTGGTCAGTTCCTCCAAGCAGTGCGCCATCCTCACGGATATCGGCTTGGGCGATGAGGATGTTACCGAAGCGGATTACGGCGATTTCCTCTCCGCCGTGGTCGAGTCCGGATTCAAAGTGGGTACCGTGGGCGCCAATGAGGAGACCGCCGCCGCCGCCTTCGAGGAGTACGGCAAGAAGGGCCTCATCGGACCCGCTCCCGTGACCGTCTACGCCGAGACTTTGAATGTTCCCGACCCGGAGGTTTTCGCCGCCGTTGAGGCCGTCCGCAAGCAGACGAAGGTGAACAACGTTCTCTGGTTCGCGAACATATGTCCTCAGGGGGACGCCACCGTCCGCGCCATGGGCGACCAGCTGGCCATGATGAAATCGAGACGCCTCCGCACCGCCGTCATGCTGGACAAGGATGTGGATTTGGAGCCCGTTCTGCCCAGAATCGACGACATCATCTACTCCGTTGATACCGACTACGCCAAGAAGCTCATGAGCGGCGCCCTCAAGAGATCCTCCTCCAAGTGGGAGTGGCTCTGGTGGGATGTTTCCGAGGATATCGCCAAGAACAGAATCTACGCCGGTATCGGACTGTGGAAAGCGGGACTTGACGGTTGTATGCCCGTCCTCTGGGGCAGCGCCGCCAAAATCTCCGCCAGATCCGTCATGACCGCCGCCGTCAGAGAGGGCGTGGACGACACCAGATATCTCACCATGTTCATGCGCTACCTGCGGGAGGTTAAGGACCTGAAGCGGGCCAAGGACGCGGACTATCTGGAGTCCTGCGAAGCCTACGTGAACAACTTCCTGGCCAAAGACGTCACCGCCGTCACCTACGACCAGCTGGAAGCCTTCCGGGCCAAGCTTGAGTCCATGACCCTTGACCTCATGAGCCGGGCGAAATAGGTAAAAAAACAAAAAAATAAATACTTTAATTCCCGCCGCTGTCGTCGTAAGATATTGACAGGGGCGGGAATTAGTTATATAATGATATGGTGTGTATAACGTGAAAAATCGTTATGCGCATAAAACGCGATTAACCGCCACAGTGTTTTATTGGTCGAATAGCAACCTCGGGCGGAAATACTATATTGGAGGGCATAAATTGTCTAATTATCGCAAAATATTTCTTTTCATCGTAGCTCTCGCCATTGTGGCGGCGTACGTTTGCTACGATAAGCCGCTGTCGAAAGGTCTTGACATCGCCGGCGGTATGCGCGTTGTTCTGAAAGTGGACCCCAAGGACGCTTCCGATTGGCCCACACAGCCCATGGCTCGTTCGGAGAAGATGAATTCCATCAGAACCACCATCGAGAACAGAGTTAAGGGTCTGGGCGGCGTTACCGAGCCCATGGTTCAGATTCAGAATGCCACCAAGGACATCGTCAAGGGCGACGGTGAGGGCGGCCCGAGAGTGGTCGTGGAGCTCCCCGGCGTCAAAGATCCGGACAAGGCTCTTGACAAGATTAAGGGAACCGCTTCCCTTGAGTTCTACTACCTCAAAGACGTTAAATCCCCGAGAAACAAACTGGGCGTTTGGTCCATGGATATCGATCCTTCCGCCGAGGGTAAGGGTTACATCTTCAACGGTCCCGCGGGCGAGACTTATCACAGCACCGATCCCGCCGAGGCCAAGCTCATTCTCGAGAAGGTCGTGAACACCGCCGAGAACAAGCCCATCCTCACCGGTAAGGACATCGAGGCCACCGCCAAGACCAACGTCAACCAGGCTAATCAGATTGTTATCAACCTCCAGTTCAACAAAGAGGGAACCAAGAAGTTCGGCGCCTTCACCAAGGCCCACAAGAACGAGTACCTTGCCATCTTCTTCGACGGCAAGCTCCTCACCGCTCCCGAGGTTCGGGACGCCATCATGAACGGACAGGCCGAAGTCTCCGGTTTCGAGAGTCTCACCGAGGCCCGCGAGATCGCCGACTACCTCAACTCCGGTGCTCTCCCCGTTCCTCTTACTCCCATTGCCAAGGACACTGTTGAGCCCACCGTTGGCGGCGACACCTTCAAG
>JAGDDM010000237.1 GCA_017958015.1 Abditibacteriota bacterium
GTACACGTTGTCCGCCAGTTCCTCGTTGCTGCGGAGGGTGTTCAGATTGAACCGATCCGCCTTGAAGGGAGCGTAGTAGCGCACATTGTCGAAGGCCTTGCAGGGCACATCCAGTTTGGCGTACTTCTCGAAGTCCTCCTCCTCGATGCCCCCCACGCCCGCATCCGCGTAGCGGGCCTCAAGTTCGTGACCCTTGGGGAGAGTGGCGGGATAGTCCAGAAAGAGCATATCGGAGCCCTTCACATTGAAGCACACCACGGCGATGTCCTCTTTGTAGTGGGCGAAGATGCCGGAGAGCATGAACTCGATTGTACTTGTCTTGGTGGCAAGACCGGACACACCGGTTATGTTCAGGTGTGCCGCCTCGGGCCCCAAGAGAAACTCCGAGTCAAGATACACCGGAGACAGCTCGTCGCCGTTTTGGTAGAGACCCACCGGAATGCCGGTTTTGTCCTTGTAGTCCATGCGCAGAGCGGCGCACACGGCGTCGTCATCCGCCAGATACACCGGCGCCACCGGAACGGGCTGCAGAGGCTCCTCCGGGTCCACCCGCAGAACGCTGGCGGTGTAACACCGAACCTCCGGGCGCACCGTGGCCGCCTCAAGACCCGGGTCCCCCTCGCAGCCGATGTAGTCGTGCATGGCGGAACCCAAATCGGTGAACCCCACTCCGTCGGTGACAATGCCGTAGACGGACAGGTCGCCCTTTATGACTTTAACCAGGGTGCCGATGCCCACCTTGCTGTCGTCGGAAGCCCAGAAGTTGAAACTGTAGGCGGTGCTGGGCTTGTTTTCTATGGCAACCACCTTGCCGATAAGCGTGAGAGGGGTCATATCTCTTTCCATTCCGGCTCGTCGCAGCCGCCGTCAATCACTGCCGCCCGGGCCTCGTCTATGTTTTGGGGGTCTATAACGAAAACCCCATTGGCGTAATTCTCCGCGGCAACCGCCAGCGCTTCCTCGGGGCTGTCCGCCTCAACCGGAAAACTGTCGCTGATTGTCGCCTCTATAATAATCGTATATTTGGGCATTGTCGTCTCCTTACACTCTCCACGCCCGAATGGACGCTTCACTGGGGGCCTTGCTCCGCAGGTACTGCTCGCAGTCCCGGATGGTATAAAACATTCTGTCCCACCTGCCGTCCGGGAGGGCAATGGGGTTCCGCTCCGCCAGAAGCCAGCGGGAAATCATGTCCGCGTTCTCAAGGGCGCGGTTGTCGGCGGGGGCGTCCACTCTGATAAGTCCGAAGGACAAATCGTGTCCGGCGGGGTTCCGCAGGCGCAGATACCAACTGTACACCGGGGTCAAACTCTCCCCGGCGTAGGGCTGAAATATACCGCTCCGCTCCCCCTCCCGGAGGGCAAAGATGAGGCTCTGTCCCTCGGCGTCGAAATACTGTGTGGGGTGGCTCTTTACCGCTCCGATAATGTTGGGGTTGTCAAAACGTTCCTGATTGCCGCCAAGGGTCCAGATGAGGGAACCGTCAACGAGGAGATAGTCCCCCCTGCCGCTCATCTCCCGTATCCACTTCCGGGAGAGCTGCCGCTCCAGACGGCCGCGCTTGTCGCCGATTGCCGCCCGGGCGTACTCACCCATTTTGAGGATGGTGTCCTCCTCCGGCTTGGAGTCGGTGACCTTTATTCCCCTTGCCGTGAGGGGCGACACGTCCATAAGGTCCGTTGGGAGATAGAATGACTCGTCGAAGGCGAAGTCGTGGGTGCGCATGCGCTTGTCCTCGCCGCGGACCCGCACGCAGGCGGCCACATAGCCGTACACAAGGGGAATGTTGCCCATGTAGGCGGGAATGTGCTTTCGCTCTATGCCGTCCAGAAAGTAACGTATTTTCCCGTGCTCGGGGGCGCCCACCTCTCTGCCGTCCAGCCTGCCGGCGGGATCAACGATATCCGCCCTGCCACGGCGAATCTCAAGACTCTGACCGAGGCTGTGCTCCTCATCCGCTATTTCGGCGGAGACAATTTTAAGGGATTTGTCTCCGCTTTCTCTTGCGTATTTGACCAATGATTTTATAAGGTTGCTCATATATAATATTATACCACAATTTCCTTTCCGGAATCTTTGCAAACAAATATAAAGGTGGTATAATATATTTATGGTGTTCAACAAATAACACCGAACGGAGTAACACAAATGAAAAGAATAGCTGTAATGACAAGCGGGGGCGACTCCCCCGGAATGAACGCCTGTGTGCGGTCGGTTGTCCGCTGCGCTCTTGCCAAGGGCATTGAAGTAATGGGCGTAAAACGGGGCTACTACGGCCTCATCAACAACGACATCGCGGAGCTTGACTCCAGAGACGTGGGCGGCATCATCCGCCAGGGCGGCACCATGCTCATGAGCGCCCGCTGTCTTGAGTTCAAAACCGAAGAGGGACAGAAAAGAGCCCTTGACGTTTTGGGCGGCTGGGATATCGAAGGCATGGTTGTAATCGGCGGCGACGGCTCCCTCACGGGCGCCAAGGTCCTCTCCGATCTGGGCTTCCCCACCGTGGGCGTCCCCGCCTCCATCGACAACGACATCAACGGCACCGACTCCAGCATCGGCGTCGACACCGCCCTCAACACCATCCTGGACGCCATCGACAAGATTAAAGACACCGCCTCCGCCCACCAGCGCACCTTCATCATCGAGGTCATGGGCAGAGCCCAGGGCTATCTCGCCATGGTCAGCGGCATCGTGGGCGGCGCGGAAATCGTGGTCATCCCCGGACAGGAACCCGAAAAGGAAAAGGTTATCAAGTCCGTAAAAACCGCTTTCATCAGCGGCAAGCCCCACTACATCGCCGTGGTGGCCGAAGGCGCCAATTCCGCCGACAAGTCCATGACGGAAACTCTGGCAAGCTACGTCCGCGAGGCGGGCTACGACGTCAGAGTCACGGTTCTGGGGCACGTACAGCGGGGCGGCAGTCCCTCCGCTTTCGACAGACTCCTGGCCACCCGCTTCGGCGCCTCCGCCGTGGAGTTCCTCCTGGACGGCAAAACCGGCGTCATGACCGGACTTCAGGGCCGCAAAATCGTCCCGGTCCCCTTCGAGGACGTCATCGGCAAGCACCCGGACCTCAATCCCCACACTCTGTCCCTTGCCGGAATCCTGGCGAAATAGTTTACAACCACCGACACAAAAAAATCGCTCCCGATTGCGGGAGCGATTTTTACGTTTAACGATTAATCGAATCTGGGGATGTATCTCACACCGCTCGGTGTGGAAATTCCGATGACTTTGATAAAGTCGCCCACACTTCCGTTGATGCCTTTAACGGTGAGGGGTCCGGAGCCGTTGTCGATGACGCAGGAGGGGCCCTCGGCGGAGAACTCGGATTTCACGATTTTACCCCACACCCGAACGAGGTTGTTCTTATTGAGGCCGACTTTCGTAAGTCCCAGTGGTCTCAGGGGGTCGCCGGCGGCCACGGAGTATTTTCCGACGATGATATATTTACCGTCGGCATCGGACGCCACCGTTCCGTCGAGAAGAGTAAACTTGCTTCCTTCCGCCCCGGTGAAGCCTTCGGAACCGAAGTCCAGTCTGATGCCCCGAAGTCTGTCGCCGGTGACTGCGTAGATGTCGCCGCCTAAATCCCGGCTGTTGTTCACGGCGATGAGTTTGAATCTGATGTCCACATTGGCGCCGTCCTCAGCCGCGTCAAACTCCTCAAGGGTGTTCACCGGCGTGTAGTCGACCACATCGTCGGGAATGTCGTGCTGCGTGGTAAGCTGGACCGCCGCGTTCTCATCGCTCAGCAGTTTCTTCAGCTGGGTCAGCGACAGGCGGTTGTAATTGAGGTCCGGCTGCTCACTGTTCCAATTGTTGTTTTTCAGCGCCGAAAGGCTGTCCGGCAGAGCGGTGAGCTCGTTGCGGGAAAGGTCCAGCGTTTTCAGACCGGTGAGAGCGGACAGGGAACTCGGCACCGAAAGGAAGCCGTTGCTCGCGGCGCTCAGGGATACAAGGCCGGTCAGGGAACAAACAACTTCGGGAAACTCGGGGAAATTGTTGCCGGAAATATCCAGCGTCCTAAGACTCCTCATGTAGGTTATAACGGACGGAATAGACGTGAGCTCGTTCTCGGACGCGTCCAAGGACGCGAGGTTGTCCATGCCCACCATGTTCGCCGGAAGATATGTGAGTTTGTTGCCGCTTATGTTGAGATATTCCAAACTGTCAAGCAAATCGATAGTCGTGGGCAGCGCGGTGAGTTTGTTGCCGGAAAGAGAAGCCCACCGCAGACTCGACAAGTTACAGAACTCCGTGGGCAGACTCTCAAGCCCGTTGTTTTCGAGACTCAGCTCCGCGAGATTCGTCAAATCCTCAATGACCGCGGGCAGATAGATCAGTTTATTGTTGTTCACGGAGAGATATTTGAGGGCGGACATATTCCCCACCGTGTAATGGAGTTCCTCGATTTTGTTGTTGTCGAGATTCAGCCACTGCAGCGACTCCGCGTAGCCTATTTCCGTGGGCACATATGTGAGCTCGTTGGTGCCGAGATCCAGCCGGGTCAGATTTCCGAGACTCGCGAAGTTCGTGAACACGAGGCTGATTTTGTTGTTGGCGAGGTTCAGCTTTTTCAGATTGGTGAGGTTGCCCAGCATGGGCATGAGAATAACAATCTCGTTGCCGTCGGCGCTCAACTCCTCCAGGTTGGGAAACCAAGCGGAGTTGGCGGTGAGAGTCGCCAGCTTGTTCTCCCCCACATCCAGAACCTTCAGATTATCGAGCCCGGAGAAAGCGTCGGTCAATTCCGTAAGATTGTTTCCCCGAAGTTCCAGCCGCTCCAGGTAGGAAAGATCCCCCAAGGTGGCGGGAAGGGAAGACAGTCCGCAGTTGTCGGCAAAAACGGAGACGATGTGGCCGTCCCGAGCGGTAAAAGTGACATCCCCCGTCGCCAACGCCCGAAGGTCATTCAGAGCCGCCAGCTCCCCCGCGGGAACATCATCGGCAAAAGCGGCGGTTGCCGCCAGCATACAAAGCGCGAATAAAGCGATAAGTTTTTTCATAAAACTTCCTCACATGATGAATTTTAAACCCATGCTATTATACCAAAAAATCCCGCCCGTTTCAATTTTAACGGGCGGGACGTTATATTCGAAAATCACTTCACCTTCGCGTAGATTATTATCTTCGCCGCGGGTTTCTCCGCCACGGTGTAGAGTCTGCCTTTCATGAGCTCTTTGCCGGTGAATGTGCCCATGTCGCCGTCGTCGAGGTCGTACAATCTGTACGAGGCGTCCTTATCCAAACCCGACAAGGCGAACTCGGCGCTGACGAAGGGGCTGTCTTCCCGTCTGAATATCTGCACAAGGCCCTTGTCCTTCTCCGGGTAGTCGAACTGCCACGCAATCCATTCCTTTTCGGACACGGACCACTCGGTGAGGGGATAGAAGTCCCCGGCGTAGCACTCCTGAATGAGCCGCAGTTCCCGGACGCATTCCGCCAACCGACGATAGTTCCAGGGTCTGCCGTCGATGCAGTGGTTGGTGCGGAAAGTCCACACGCCGGTGGCGGCGCCGGCAAAAC
>JAGDDM010000238.1 GCA_017958015.1 Abditibacteriota bacterium
GAGGCTGTCCGGCAGACGCACGATTTCGTTGTTGTAGAGATCTATTCTTACGAGACTTGTCAGGTTGCCTATACGCCGAGGCAGCAAAGTGAGTTTATTATGGCTGAGGAAGAGGAACATCAGCTTCTCAAGGTCGCCGATGCTGTCCGGAATCGAGGTGAGGTTGTTTTTTTGGACGCCGAGAATTATCAGCTGTCTCAGATTGCCGATATTCTCCGGCAGAGCCCGGAGATCGTTCTCTTCCGCGTAGAGTTCTTCCAGTTTTGTCAGGTCGCAAATATTGTCCGGCAGGAACATAAGGTGGCTGCCGTCGACGCGAAGTCTCACGAGATTTTCGAGGTCGCCTATGCTTTCCGGCAGATTTCGGAACTCGTTGTTCGAGGCCCACAGTGTATGCAAACTCTCAAGATTGCCGATGTTTTCCGGCAGCGAGCCTATGGAGTTGTCGCTGACATCAAAAAACCACATCTTTTTCAGGTTGCAAATACTCTCCGGCAGGGACTGCAGATTGTTCTCTTCCAGTTTAAGATCCTCCAGCCATGTCAGATTGCCGATACTGTCGGGCAGAGAGGAGAGATTGTTTCGCGCGGCGTTCAATGATCGGAGCTGCGTCAGATTGCCGATTTCGGAAGGCAGAGACGGGATGGAGTTTTCGGAGATATCGAGCCGCCACAGACTCGTCATGCCGCAGAGAACTTCGGGAAACTCGGTGAAATTGTTGCCGCTGATGTCGACGCCGTAAAGGTTTGTCAGATTGGCAAACTCCGCCGGCAGAGACGAGATGTTGTTGTCGTCGATGACGAGAGATTTCAGCGACGTCAGGTTGCACAGGCCCGGGGGAATCGACGTAATTTGGTTGTTCCGGAGTTGGAGATCCTCAAGCTGAGTGAAGCTTGTGATAACTCTCGGCACCACCGTGAGGCCCTCGTTGTACAGACTGAGCGTTGTCACGTGGTCATTCGTGACTTGATAGTAGATGTCCCCGTAGGCCGCGGTGAGTTGGTCAAGGGCCGTCTGTTCCGACGCGGGAATGTCCGCGAAGGCCGCGGCGGCGAGGATGAGAAGCGTGAAGACGAAAAGTAATTTCTTCATTTTGATACCCTTTCGTGTAAAAAGTTATACGAATACATCATAACATATCTTATAAATTTGTGCAAATGTAAAAAGCGACCGCAAAGCGGTCGCTTTTAGGGGTCAGGTGTCAGGGGTCTGGGGCCAGGGAATGTGTCCGCCAATGGCGGACGGATTATATTTGCCTTTTATTGTTTGGTTGATAAACTCGTGATAAGCCCATTCAACATTTTTCCGACGTCCGAGCACAGTTGCGCTATTTTCGCGGTTTCCTCGTCGGTAAAAATATCCGAGGCGGTTGCCGATTTCCGATTGAGTTTCAAGTTCGGATAAAGAGCCTCTCGCTATATACAGAAATTGAACAAATTTTTTGGAACTTACTCCTGCGTGACCTTCCGCGATATTTGACGGCACGGAAACGGCCGCTCTTCGCATTTGGTCGGACAGTATATATACTTCTTCGGTAGGAAGTTTTTTCGTCAGTCGATAGACGGCAACAGCCAAATCCATCGATTTTTTCCAAACGTTTAAGTCTTTGTAATTCTTTATCATCTTGGTAGGTTACAATATCAACTTTGATATATTGTTGGTAGAATTCGTTTTGCGATAGCAAAACACCGCCGCTGACCCCTGACCCCAGGCCCCTGAGCCCTATTCTTCCGTCTTATCGGGTACCGTCCGTTCCTCTCCCCGTTTCACTTCCGGTTCCAGGTGCTTCATGACGGCGGTCTTGTCTACCACGATCTCCCGAATGGAGAGGTCGCTGGGGACATCGAACATGATATTGAGCATAATGTCCTCGATGATGGACTTCAGCGCTCTGGCGCCCATTTTACGTTTGATGGCCTCCGCGGCGATGGCGTGGATGGCGCCGTCGGTGAAGCGGAGGTTCACGCCGTCCATCTTGAGAAGTTTCTTATACTGCTTGATGTAGGCGTTTTTGGGTTTGGTGAGAATCTGGGCGAGGGCGTCCTCGTCCAGGGGGTCCAGAGTGGCGATAACGGGAAGTCTGCCCGCCAGCTCCGGGATGATGCCGTACTTAAGGAGGTCCTGGGGGATGACTTTTTGATAGATGTCCTTGTCGTCCTTTTTGACCTGCTGAACCTGCTCCCGCATGAAACCGATTTTTGTGGTGCCGGTTCTCCTGGCGATGATGTCGTTTATGCCCTCAAAGGCGCCGCCGCAGATGAAGAGGATGTTGGTGGTGTCAATCTGAATCATCTCCTGCTCAGGGTGCTTTCTGCCGCCCTGGGGAGGAACGGAGGCCACGGTGCCCTCGATGATTTTCAGGAGCGCCTGCTGTACGCCCTCGCCGGACACGTCCCGGGTGACGGAGGGGTTTTCGGACTTGCGGGTAATTTTGTCTATCTCGTCGATGTAGATGATGCCCCGCTCGGCCCGCTCCACGATGTCGATCATTCTGTCTCTGGGACCCCGTTCGGCGTTTTGCAAAAGCTTCAGGAGGATGTTTTCCACGTCGTCGCCCACGTAGCCCGCTTCGGTGAGGGTGGTGGCGTCGGCGATGGCGAAAGGCACGTCCAGGAACCGAGCAAGGGACTGGGCCAGGAGGGTTTTACCGCTGCCCGTGGGGCCGATGAGGAGAATGTTGGACTTCTGCAGTTCCACCGGATCGTTCCAGTCGCCGTTTTCCCTGTCGTAGATGCGCTTCATGTGGTTGTAGACAGCCACGGCGATGACTTTCTTCGCCCGTTCCTGACCTATGACGTAGTCACCCAGGAAGTCGTAAATCTCCTTGGGGGTGGGGTAGTGGCCGTCCTCCACCTCATCTTCCCGCGGCGCTTCCAAAATGTTCTCCAGACACCGTCGAATATCCTCAGGCAGGTTCGCGGGAAGATCCTCCGAAACCTCCTTGGGCATTTCCCTTTTGGGTATGTCGGGGTTCGCCCGGAGCATGGTTTCCAACTCCTTGGCGCACTCCAGACACACGGAACCGTCCAGTCCCCGGAACAGGGGATTGTCGGCGCTTCCGTAACGTCCGCAGAGAACGCATTTGCTGAAATTAGGTGTGTTATCTTTGCTCATAGGGGTATAATTTAAGGCGTCGGGCCTCGGGTTTCCGTCAACTTACGTTCGCTGACCTACGGCACCCCGCGCCCGGCACCTGACATAAATTACATTTTCTTTACGATATTATCGATAAGTCCGTAGTCTATGGCTTCCTCCGGGGACATGAAGTAGTCCCGGTCGATGTCCTTAATGACTTCGCTCTTGGGCTTGCCGCTGTTGTCGGCGAGGATGCCCGCAAGCAGGTCTTTGTAGCGGAGGACTTCCTTGGCCTGGATGTCGATGTCCGAGGGGGTGCCGGAGAAGCCGGCGCTGCCCTGGTGAATCATAATCCGGGAATTGGGCAGGGCAAGGCGTTTGCCCTTGGCGCCGCCGGAGAGGAGCACCGCGCCCATGCTCATGGCGTGGCCCACGCAAATGGTGGCCACGTCCGGCTTGATGGTTTGCATGGTGTCGTATATGGCCAGACCCGCGATTACGGAGCCGCCGGGGCTGTTGATATACATCTGTATATCCTCTTCCGGGCTCTCCTGCTGTAGGTAAAGGAGCTGAGCCACAATCAGGTTGGCCACATCGTCATCGATTGGGGAACCCAGAAAGATGATTCTGTCTTTGAGAAGCCGCGAGTAGATGTCGTAGGAGCGTTCGCCCCGGGAATCCTGCTGCACGACCATGGGGATAAGGTTCATGTCGTTTCCTTAAAGCTGATTAATCTTGGCGCTGCCCATGAGGAACTCCATGAGCTTGCGGTGGAGGATTCTGTTTCTTACGTCGTCCAGCATACCGCTCTTTTCAACGTAGGCCACGGCGGTCTCAACCGGAATATTCCGGGCGGCGGCAATCTTCTCCGCCTCTTCCTTCACGTCGTCGTCGGTGGGAGCCAGGTTTTCCTTGGCGGCAATCTCCCGCAGAACCAGGGACACCTTCAGAAGCTTCTCGGCGTCTTCCTTGTAAGCCTCTTCCAGCTCCGCGAAGGTCATGTTGTTATGTTTCAGATACTGATCGATGGTGACGTTGTTCTTCTTCAGGTCCCGAGCCAGATTCTCGAAGGAAGCCTTCACCTGGTCCTCAACCATGCAGGAATGGAACTCGACGGTGGCGTTTTCCACAATCTTCTCCACGAGGGCGTTCTCCGCTCCGGTGTCGGACTGCTGCTTGGCGTAGTCCTCCATGCTCTTGCGGACGGTGGCGCGGAACTTGTCCACGGTGTCGATGATGTCCTCTTCCTTCATACCCTCCCGGACAGGGAAGTTTTCCTTAATCCACTCGTCGGTGAGCTCCGGAAGGTCCTCAACTCTGATTTCGGCGGCGGTGGCGGTGTAAACCTTGCTCGTGCCGGCCAAATCCTTGTCGTAATACTTCTCGGGATAGTTTATCGTGATTTCTTTTTCCTCGCCGGCCTTCATGCCCCGGAGACCCTCGTCAAGGTCCGTGAGCTCGTTGTGGCCGATGCGGGTGTAGTTTTTAATCACCGCCGCGTCCGGGTTGTCCTTTTCCCGAAGCTCGTAGACAACCAGGTCGTCGTCCGCCACTTCTCTGTCCACTTCCGGGTACTTGGCGTTCCGGCGCAGGAAGTTTGTGACTTCTTCCTCAACCGCTTCGTCGCTGACGTCGGTGGGTTCCTTGTCAATCTCGATTCCGGTGTAGTCGCCCAGAGTGATTACCGGCGGCTGGGGAACCTTGGCTACGAACTCCATGTCCTTGCCCTTCTCGAAGGTCTTGATATCGACGCCCGCTATGGCGAAGGGCTCAACGCCGGTCTCCTCCAGAGCCTCTTTGTAGGCGGGCTGCATGAGAGCGTCGGCGGCCTCGTCCATAACCGCTTCCTCGTTAAGGTTGGCTTTCAGAATAGCCAGAGGCGCTTTGCCCTTGCGGAAACCGGGGAGGGTGACGTTCTTTCCTATCTTCTTGTAGGCGTCGAGAATGGCCTTGTCAACCTTTTCGGCTTCAAC
>JAGDDM010000034.1 GCA_017958015.1 Abditibacteriota bacterium
AAGGGCAATAAGCAGAGTGATAAGAAGCTTTCGCATTTCTACCTCGCTTCAAGTTCCTTCGCCAGTAGGGCTGCTACGCAGGCGGCGTACATTCCCTGGCCGTACATGTTGGGGTGGATGCCGTCGTAGGCCATACCCGTGGCGGCGCCTTGGGTGGGGCGAACCATGTCATTCGTCGCCGTGGGGTCTATAAGTATTATGTTATCGTCGCTTGAGGCGGTCACCGCTTGGGTGATTTGGGCTCTGTGGCTGCCGGAGGGGGGCACTATGAGCACCAAAACCGCGTTGGGGGCCGCCGCTCGGACGCTTACCATCCACGCTTGGTAGGCGGTGAGGAAGGCGCTGTTTTCCGGGTCGTTGGTGCCCATGGAGAGCAGGATGTAGTCCGGTTCCGGATCGAACTTGCCGTTCACCAGGCGGGAAGCGGTGTAGTCGTATTTGTCCCATGTTTCCTGGAACAGGGGCCAGTCGTCCGCGCCCTTGCTGAAGCCGATGGCGTAGATGCCCACCTGGCCGTATTCGCAGTTCAGGGCGGCGGCAACCATGGGCAACCAAGCGCAGCGGGCGTTGGGACCGCCGCCGGATTCAATCACGACTCCCTCGGTGATGGAGTCGCCGTAGCCGATGATTCTCTTGGGTTCAATGTTTTGCGCAACGGTGACACCGTTGTCGGCCACCTCGAAGCCCTTCACGATGAGGTGGCTCTTTTTGGTTTTGTAACGGCCCGAGCGAACATTGGAGGATTTGAGGTAGATAACGGCGGTGTGGTTGCCGCTTGTGAGACCGCTCGCCATGGAGATGGTGTAGGTGGTCTTGTTCGTGGCCAGCGATGCCGTTTTATAGGGGCCGTTGTCGATGGTGTACTCGATTACCGGAACCTCGCCGGTGACACCCTTGGTGGCGGTGGCGTCAACCACCAAGCCGAAGGATGAGGTGCTTTTGAAAGTAATCTTGATGTAGGCGCCCGGGAGCACCGCTTCCCTGGTCGTGACGCCGCCGGAAGTGACGGTTTTCCATGTGTAGGGTGAGAAATACACGTTTTCGTCCGTCACCGGAATCGTCTTGGCGGCGAAAGAAGAGGAGGAAAGGGCCAGAAGCAGAACAATAAGAAGTTTTTTCATTTTTACCTCGCTTCAAGTGCCTTCGACAGTCGGGCGGCTATGCCGGCGGCGTACACCGCCTGACCGTACATGTTGGGGTGGAGGGCGTCATAGGCCATACCCGTGGCGGCGCCGGCCCGAAGATGAACCTGCTCGTTTGTCTCGGGAGTGTCGATGAGGATGATATTGTCGTCGCTTGAGGCCTCAACGGCTTTGTTGATTTGGTCTCTGTGGCTGCCGGAGGGCGGCACTATGAGCACCAAAACCGCGTTGGGGGCGGCTATGCGGACCTTTTTCATCCAGCCGGCGTAGGCGGCGGTGAAGACGTCGTTGAACTTGTCGTTGGTGCCCATGGAGAGCATGATGTAGTCCGGTTCCGGGTCAAATCTGCCCTTTACGAGTCTTGATTCGTAGGCGTCGTATCTGTCCCAAGACTGTTGGAACAGAGGCCAGTCGTCCTCGCCCTTGGTGAAGCCGATGGCGCTGACTCCCACCTGTCCGTATTCGCAGTCCAGGGCGGCGGCCACTATGGGCAGCCAGGAGCAACGGGCGTTGTTCACGGCGATGTTGTCCCAGTTCGAGAGTTTGAGATAGCCGTCCACGGCCACGCCCTCGGTAATGGAATCACCGTAGCCGATGATTGTTTTGGGTCTGACGGACTGTTCCGCGGTAACGCCGTTGTCCTCCGTCTCGAAGCCCTTCACGATAAGGTGGGACCGGGCGGAGGTGTAGCGGTTGCTCCAGAGGTAGGATGTTTTCAGATAGATGACGGCGGTGTGGACCCCGTCGGAGAGATTGTCGGCCATGGGCAGGGTGTAGACGTTGCCGTCCTTGGAGAGGAGCGCCGTCTTGAAGGGTTTGCCGTCGACGCTGTATTCTATCACCGGAACCTGCTCGGTCATGTCCTTGGAGGCGGCGGCGTCAATCACCAGACCCAGGGAGGATGTGCCTTTGAAAGACGCTTTGATGTAGGCGCCGGGGAGCACCGCCTCACGGGCCGTCTCACCGCCGGATTTGACGGTTTTCCATGTGTAGGGTGAGAAGTAGATGTTGGGGTCCGTCACCGGAATCGTTTTAGCGAAAGCGGCGGAGGACAGAACCAACAGAATGAGAGTGAAAAATCGTTTCATAATGAGCCCCCTTTTACTTGATTAACTTGAGCAGCTGTACCGCCACGCAGCCGGCGAACATGCCCTGACCGTATTCCGTGGGGTGCACCGCGTCGTAGGCCATTCCCGTGGGTTCGGGCGGCCGCACGGTAATCATTTCGTTCAGATTCACCGTGTCGATGTAGAGAACCTTCTTGTCCTTTTTGAAGGCGGCGGCGGCCTTTTGCAGGTTGTCCCGCTGGACGCCGGAGGGAGGAACAACGATGACGATGTAGGACTTGGGAGCGGCTTTGCGGACCGCCTTGATCCAGCCTATGTAGGCCTCCGCTTCCTTCTCGATGCGGTCGTCGTTGGTGCCCATGGCGCACATAATGTAGTCCGGCTGGGGAACGAGCTTGCCGTCAACGAGGCGGGAGGTTTCGGCGTCGTATTTATCCCAGGTGAGGGGCAGGGGAGGAACCGCCATGTGTTCGTTTATCATGCCCTGACCGCCGGAGCCGAACTGGCCGTATTCGCAGCCTATCATCTCGCAGAGCATGGCGAACCAGGTGACTCTGGCGTTGTTGGGCTTGAGGTCGTCCCAGGTGGTGAAGAGCTCGTCCACGCCCACGCCCTCGGTGATGGAGTCGCCGAAGCCCATGGCCAGACCCGGCTTAATCTCCGGCTTTTCCGCAACGCCCCGGGCGTCCACCTCGAAGCCCTTTATAAACAGGTGGGATTCGTGGCCTGCCCAGCGGTTGCAGCCCAGGTGGGCGGAGCGGAAGTAGACGAGAACCGTGTGGGGCTTGGATCTGTCGAGGTTTTCGGCCAGAGGCAATGTGTAGACGTTGCCCTCGGTGGTGAGGATGAACTCTTTGAAGGCCAAGCCGTCAACGCTGTACTCTATTCGGGGACGGCCTATGTCAACCATGTCTTTCTGGGTGGTGCCGTCGATGATGAGACCCACTTCGGAAGTGTTCTTAACCACGGTTTTTACGTAGGCGCCGGGGAAAGTGGCTTCCCGGGTGGGGGTGCCGTAGGTTTTCGTGGGCTTCCAAGCGTAGGGAGCGAAGTAGACGTTTTCGTCGTCGCAGGGGATGATTTTTGCGAAGGATGGGGCGGACAGGAGTATGAGCGCCCCCAGGAGGAGAATTTTTTTCATGACGGGCCTTTCCGCCGCGGAATTGCGCGGCATATATAAAATAAAATGCCGCGCTGAGGCGGCATTGTTTTCCCTTAGAGGGTTACGTATTTGACGGCATGAATCTCTTCGCCGAGAAATTCGCTGCCCAGTGTGAGGAAGTTTTTGTTTTCGCCGCTGGCGTAAAATTTGTCGCCTGTTTTTTCGGCGGAGAGAAGATCCAGGCGTTCCAATGTTTGCTTGAGGTATGACGCCGCTTCTTCCGCGGGGTTGATGAGTTTCGCTTTGGGCGCCGCCGCTCTTACGGCGTCCGCGAGGAAGGGGTAGTGAGTGCAGCCCAGAACGATGGTGCCGCAATCCGCCTTTGTTAGGGGCTCGGCGTATTCCCGGGCGGCTTCCATGGCTTCCGGTGAGTGGGTTTTGCCCGCCTCCACCAAGGGGACGAACCTGGGGCAGCCCACGCCGAATACGGGGATTTCGGGCGCCAGCTTGGCTATTTCCGCGTCGTAGGCTTTGCTTTTGATGGTGCCGGTGGTGGCAAGAACTCCCACGGGTTTTCCGGCGGCGGCGGCCACGGCGGCTTTGGCGCCGGACTTAATCATGCCGATGACCGGAATGCGGGGGAACCGTTCCCGAACCGTGTCCATGGCCACGGCGCTGGATACGTTGCAGGCCATGACGATGGCTTTTGCGCCCCGGGAGACCAGAAACTCGGATATGGCAAGGGCGAAGGATCTTATTTCGGAATAGGGCCTCTCGCCGTAGGGCACGTGGGCGAAGTCGGCGAAGTAGGCCACGGATTCTTCGGGCAGGACTTTCAGTATTTCGGAGGCTACGCTCAGACCGCCCATGCCCGAGTCGAATACGCCGATGGGTGAGTTGTTCATATCTACGGCTTGTCCGTATCGTCCGCGAGAAGCGTGTTGACCGGCTCAACCGGGTCGAAGAGCTCGAAGTGGCCGCCGATTGTCTCCGCGTCCCTGCCCTCGATGAGAATCTTTACCTTTTTCACGTTCGGATTGCTGTTTTTCACCACCGTGTGGGCGATGGCGTTGATTGTGAGGGCCTCCATTTCGGAGCCGCCGCTGAAGTTGTCGCTGATGGCTTCGTTGAAGTCCACATAGGCCACGTCTCCCTTTACGGATATGGGGGATATGAGCTCCGTGTCCTTGGGGATGAGGGCTTCGCTTTCGCCGGCTTTGCCGGATTTGAGAAGCACCTTAAGGGCGAAGTCCGCCTTGGGCTCGTCCTCGGAGGAGGGGGGCACCGCCACTTCCGTGGGGGCCAGTTTTATGCCCGTGGGAGTGGTCTCGGCCATGTAGACGATGACTTTGGGAGCGTCGGCGGGAGCCTTTTCCGCGGTCATTTCCGCGGAGGTGGCTTTGGGCGCGGGTTTCGCGTTCTTGTGGGTTTCGGTGTAATACCGTATTCCCGCGGCGAGGACGGCGCAGATAACGGCTACGGCGATTATGATAAGCGCGGATTTGTTTTTCTTTGTTTTCTTGGACATGACTGCCTCCTCGGTAAATCTTTATTCCGAAACGCTGCCCGTGTAGGCCTTTATGGCGTCGGCCACGGCCCGGGCAAGGGTCTGCTGATAGTCCGGGTTTTGGAGTTTGGCGGCGTCGCTTGAGTTGTTGATGTATCCGCACTCGATGAGGACTCCCGGAATGGAGGATGTGTTGAGGCGCCGCAGTACCGCGAGGCCGATGCCGTAGAGGGATTTGTCGCTGCGGGCGCCTTTGTCGGTCATACCTGTGTAGGAGCAAATGCGGTTTTGAATCATCTTCGCCAGCTCCCGGCAGTCGCGCCGGTTCATGTGGTAGTATGTCTCCACGCCGGTGGCGGAGTTGCGGGAGGTGTTGGAGTTGCAGTGGATGCTGATGAAGAAGTCCGCGTTTTTGTTTATGGCAACGTCGGGGCGGGCGTAGAGACCCATTTCCGCGTCTCTGGTGCGGGTGAGCACGGCGTGGACGCCCATTTTCTCAAGCTCCTCCGCCAGAGCCTTGGCTATTTGGAGATTGATGGTCTTTTCCTGAAGACCGTTGCCCACGGCTCCCGTGTCCTTGCCGCCGTGACCGGGGTCGATGACCACGGTTTTGCCGCCTACTTCCGCGGTGCCTATCTTAATCATAATGGACGCGGAGGTGGCGATGGGCTGGGAGACCATTACCTGGCGGTTGGTGAGAATCGTCACGGTGTCGCCGTTCACCACGTAGCCGCTGACAAAGCCGTGGCTGCCGGTGATGTTCTTCATGTCCGAGGGAACGGAGCCCTTGGGGAACTTAACGGTAACCTGGGTGCGGTTTTCGTTGGCCTCAACCTCCGCGGTGCCTTCGCCGGAACAGGTGAACACCAGATTGAAGGCGCTGGGGTTGAGGGGGTCGATGAAACCCCGATATATTCGGAAGGGCTGGGTTTGGAGTTTAAGGTCCTCTTCCTTTTCCTTTTCTTTGCTGTTGAAAGAGTTTACGGAGGGAGCCTTGACGGTTGATTTCGTCTCCGTCAGGATGTTCGCGGGCTGCGGCGCCGACTTCGGCGCGGCGGCGGCTATTTTGGAGGCGTTGGGACCCATGGCGAGTTTAATCTTGGAGTCCCGGGACTCGCCCACAAGGGAGTAGGGGATTTTGTCTTTGAGGTCCACAACCACTCTGGCCGTGGATTCGTCCTGCTGGCCCACCCGGGCCTGAATGATATTGCCCTCGCCGATGTGAACGGTGTCCGCGGCGCCGTCGTTTTTGACGCCCACGAAATCCAGGATAATCTTTTTGCCGCTTTCCCAGTAGGTGACCTTTGTCTGAGCCGGGAAAGTGAGGTTTACGGTGAGAACGTCCTTGTCGTAGCCCACGGACTTCAAAAGGGCGTTGGCGGTGTATGTGGAGGTGCCTTTGTTCCATGCGGTACGGGCGCCCACTTTGTTGAACACGTCGTTTGCCGCCAACATCTTCTTGCCGTCAACGGATTTCAGGGGAATCTCGACGTGTTTGCCGGAGGCTGTGGTGAAAGTTGCCTTGTCGGATTTTATGTTTATGTTCGCGGCGTCCACCTCCGTGAGAATGGTGGTGGGGGCCCACACGGTTTTGCCGTCCCATACGCCGAGAATCTCCCGGCTGCCCAACATTATGTGGGCGGGAGCGGCCCAAAGCGCCGCTGTCAGCAACATGAGAGCCGCGGACAGAGCGGAAATTTTATGTAACTTACTCATAGGGTTTGTCTCCGTGGTCGTTAACTGAAAGTCGGAAAAAACCGACGGACATACACTATAATACTATTTTATACAAAATCGCGCAAAAATGCAAATTTTATGTGAATTTGACAGCAAGGAGTGTGATTATATATAATAAATATAAGTGTTTAAGCGTTAAGGAGTTGCTTTACGGACAGAATCGCCGTGCTTGTTCCCTGTTACAACGAGAGCAAGACAATAGAAAAGGTCGTTACCGATTGCCGCCGGGTGCTGCCCGAGTCGGTTATATATGTGTACGACAACAATTCCTCCGACGGAACCGCGGAGATTGCCGCCGCCGCCGGCGCCGTTGTGCGCAAAGAAACGGCTCAGGGCAAAGGAAACGTTATCCGCAGAATGTTTCGGGAAATCGACGCCGAGTGCTACATAATGCTGGACGGGGACGACACATATCCGCCGGAGTACGCTCCGGAGATGGCCCGCCCGGTGCTTGAGGAGGGCGCGGATATGGTGGTGGGCGACAGGCTCTCCTCCACCTACTTCACCGAGAACAAGCGGCCTTTCCACAACACCGGCAATTCCATGGTGCGCTCGGCGGTGAACAAAATTTTCAAAAGCGACGTTAAGGACATCATGACCGGTTACCGGGCTTTCGGCTACGAGTTCGTGAAGACATTTCCGGTGCTTTCCAAGGGTTTCGAGATAGAGACGGAGATGACCATTCACGCGGTGGACCGGAACATGAACGTTCGGAACGTTGTTATCGAGTACAGAGACAGGCCGGAGGGCAGCGAGTCGAAGCTCAACACCTATTCCGACGGCGCGAAGGTGCTTCTGACCATATTCCGCCTTTACCGCAACCACAAACCCATGTCCTTTTTCGGTTGGCTG
>JAGDDM010000035.1 GCA_017958015.1 Abditibacteriota bacterium
CAGTTTGAAGAATATCCATCCCCTCTTTGTGGGCCCCGACACCAAGTACAACGAAAAGAGCTGCGGCTTTCTCATCGATATGCCCGACAACTGGCTTATATACTGTTACAGCGACCAGTTTGCCGTGGGTTTCCGCTTCACCTCCTCGCTCGCCTCAAGCTGCACCATGGAATCATGCTTTACCTTTTGGTACAGCAACCTTGATTTCATGGAGCATGTGGCCGTTCAGGCTATGGAGAAGTTCAATACCGTGGTATCCGGCATGACCATGGGCTTTGTCGGCGACCACACCGTCCTCAAGACCAAAAACACTCTCCTTAAGGTGGGTGAGAAAGGCGGCTGCGGCGTCATGCAACGGGTGAGAGCGCCGGAAGAGGCCCTTAACAACCCCGCTGAAGAGAAGTATAAGGAATACATCACCGACAAACTCCTCTTCAGAGAATAAAACAACAAACCGTCCGCGGCGTCGTGCCGCGGACTTTTTTTTCGCGTCTCGGGTGGTAATAATTTGCGATTTCCGGTATAATTTTACTGTAATGCGTATTTCGCTCAAAGGAGAGAACATGAAACAGTTCCTTATCGCTTTGCTTGCGGCGGCGGCTTTAGCCGTTTCACCGCTGTGGGCAAGGCACAAAGACTTCATAACCGTCACCGACTACGGCGTGGTTGCCGACGGCAAGACGGACGTGTCCGACGCCATTCAAAGCGTTATCGACAGACACCCCAACCGCACCATATACTTCCCCGACGGTAAATATCTCATCTCCAAGTCGATATGCACCCCCGCGGACCCGAGAAAGAGCGTTGATTTGCGCCTGTCCGACTACGCCATGATTATCGCGTCCCCCGACTGGGACAGTCCCGAGGCCATGATTCGCCTCGGCGGCAAAGACCCCTATAACGACATCAACATAAACGGCAGCAATTACTCTTTCACCGGCGGCATCATCGAGGGCAACGTCGAGAGAGAGCACAAACGCACCGTTATCGGCATCTCCATCGACAGCGGCAGAGAAACCGCCATTCGCGACGTCTCCATGAAACGGGTCAAAATAGGAATCCGCATTAAACGCGGCGCCAACTACGGCTCCTCCGACGCGGATGTGAGAGACGTAAATATCGTGGGCACCAACACCCGGGACTCCATAGGCGTTCTTATTGAGGGCGCCGACAACACCTTCACCAATATGCGCATCGCCGACGTTTACACCGGCGTTGACGCCCGGAGTGCCGGAAACTGCCTTTACAACATCCACCCTCTCTACGTGGGCTCCTACAGAGGTTGGACCCAGGCCTACGACTCAAGCGTGGGATTCAGAATCCGGAGCAGAAACAACCACCTTATCTATTGTTACAGCGACCATTTCTCCACCGGTTTCGAGTTTACCGACACCGATGCCTCCAACTGCAACATGCGGGATTGCTACGTGTTCTGGTACGACTACAAAGAAGGCACCCACCACACCGCCATTCGGGCACGGGGCAAGTTCAACACTTCCGTAACGAACTTCACCCCCAGCTTTAACAAAGCCGCCCCCATCAACAACATCCTCATTGAGGGAGAAAGCGGCGGCTGCGGCGTCATCAGGGATCTCAGAGTGGACACCCGCTTCGTGACCAATCAATCGGAAGAAGCTTACGAAAAGTACCTGGCGGGTACAGTCACCGGCTATAATTAGGAGAAAGAACGTGAAAAGACATATCATTCTCGCCATAGCGGCGATTCTGGCGGTAACTCCCCTCTGGGCAAAATCGAAAATAAAAGTAAATCCCGACTATATAATTGCCACCGACTACATGAAAGCCGACGGCGTCACCGACGTAACCGAAGCCATTCAAAAACTTATAGACTCCAACCCTCAGCGGACCATCTACTTCCCCGACGGAACGTACCTCATATCGAAATCGATTCTCACATCCGCGGAACCGGAAAGAAGCGTTGACCTCAGGCTCTCCGAATTCGCGGTCATAAAAGCCGCTCCCGACTGGAACAGCGACGACGCAATGATACGCATCGGCGGCAAGGAACGGGGGAACAACATCCGCGGCGCCGGCAGCAACTACGGCCTCATGGGCGGCATCATCGACGGCGGCGTGGAGCGGGAAACGGACCGCAACGTCACCGGAATTTCCGTTGACAGCGGCAGAGAAACCCTAATTAAAGACGTTTGCATCAAACACGTAAAGCGGGGAATCCACATCAAACACGGAGCCAACCACGGCTCCTCCGACGCGGATATCAGAAACGTGAACATTGTGGGCAGCGACGCCCCGGACTCCGTCGGCGTTCTGATTGAAGGCTTTGACAACACCTTCTCCGATATGCGCATCGCCGACGTCTATATAGGCATCCACATCAAGAGCGGCGGCAACAGCCTCAGAAATATCCACCCGCTCTTCATCGGTTGGAAAAAAAGCCCCACCCCGGACTACGCGAGCAGCGTGGCCTTCAAGATAGAGGACACTCACAACTGGCTCAACTACTGCTACAACGACCAGTTCGCCACCGGTTTTGAGTTCACATCGACAAGAGCCTCCGCCTGCGTTCTCAACAACTGCTTCAACTACTGGTACCACTACGGCGAGGGCGACCCCCACAGAGCGATGCACGCCGCGGGCAAGTTCAACGCCATCGTCACCAACATGACCGTGGGCTTCCAACGAAACGAACCGACGAACAGCGTTCTCAAAGCTGACGAACCCGGCGGCACCGGAGTTATAAGAGACATCAGAGTGGACGTCAACGCCATCGACGACAAAGCAAACGACGATCTCTTTAAGCACCTGGACGGCAAGGCCAAGGCATGGTGGTAAGGAGAGGAAGAGACAAATGAAAAACACGATTACAATAGCGCTCATGGCGATACTTCTCGCCTCCGCTCCCCTGTGGGCCGAAGCGATTAACGATGACTGTGTCGTCGTCACCGATTACGGAGTAAAGTCCGACGGCAAAACCGACGCGGCGGACGCGATTCAGAAGGTAATCGACACCCATCCCAACAAAACAATCTACTTCCCCGACGGCACATATCTTATCTCCAAGCCCATATGCACGCCGGCGGATCCCGCCAAGAGCGTAAGTCTGAGACTTGACAACTACGCCGTCATAAAAGCGTCCCCCAAGTGGAGCAGCGAAGAGGCCATGATCCGCCTGGGCGGCAAAGACCCCTACAAGGGCATCACCGTCAACGGCAGCAACTACTCCCTCACCGGCGGCATCATCGACGGCAACGTTGAGAGATTCAGCGACAGAGCCGTCACCGGTGTTTCGATTGACAGCGGCAGAGAAACCGTCATCAGAAACGTATCGATTAAACACGTGAAGATGGGTTTGCACCTTAAATTGGACGCCGAATACTCTCCCTCCGACGCGGATATAACCGACGTGAACATTGTGGGAACCGACGTGCCCGGCTCCGTGGGCGTTCTGGTGGAAGGCACCGACAACACCTTTACCAACATGCGCATCGCCAGCGTCTTTACCGGCGTTCACATCAAAAGCGGCGGCAACTGTCTTCGGAACATCCACCCCCTCTTCATCGGCCCGAGCAAAAAACCCATCGCCGGCTACGAGGACAGCGCGGCGTTCAGGATAGAACATCCCGACAACTGGCTTATTTATTGCTACAACGACCAGTTCGCCACGGGCTTTGAGTTCACATCAACAAGAGCCTCCGCCTGCACCATGGACTGCTGTTTCTGCTTCTGGTACTATCGTCCCAAGGATCAGACCCACACGGCCATCCGCGCCAAGGAAAAGTTCATCGGAGTCGTCACGAACTTCATGGCCAACTTCTCCACCGATGAGTCCGCCAATGTTCTGTTAGATGAGGGCAAACCCGGCGGCGACGGCGTCTTCAGAGATTTGAGGGTAAACGAAAACATTGTAAAGAAAGACGACGCTTTTTATAAGCATGTTGAAGGAAAGCTTCTTAGGTGGTAAAGAAAATTGGGTAATCTGACATTCAAAACCGGAATACTTCTGGCCGTAAGTCTGCTTCTTGCCAGTTTCGGACAGATATTCCTCAAAATGGGACTGGCCGGGGGCGAAATATCCGGCTCCGCGGGCCTCATAAAGGCGTTCCTGAACCCCTACGTTCTGCTCGGTTTCGCCATATACGCCTGCAGCACCCTCACCTGGATGCTCCTTATCAGCCGGGTTAAGCTCTCGGTGGCGTACCCCATGATAAGCATCAGCTACGTTATAGTGATGATTCTCTCGGCGCTGATTCTCAAAGAGGACGTCAACTGGCTCTACGGTTTGGCGGGTCTCGTGTTCATCGCCGCGGGAGTCACTTTCGTGGGTAAAGGCATGTCCGGAGGTGAGAAATGAGCGTGTTTTCACCCATGGCAATCATCACTCTTCTGGGATTCCTCCTCTGCTCATCCTTCGGCCAGATTTGCATGAAGCTTGGCATGAAAGGTGAGGAGATTCCCATCGAGAAGTCGCCCTTCAAGACGATTATCAACATCATTCTCGTTATGCTCCGGCCCTACACACTCACCGGATTTGTTCTCTACGTCATCGGCGCCCTCTCTTGGCTCATGTTCCTGAGCCGGGTACCCCTGAACGTGGCCTACCCCATGATAAGCATCGGATATGTGGCCATTATGGTCCTGTCCGGAGTAATACTAAAAGAAAAGATTAATTGGAGATACGCCTCCGCGGCCCTCGTTTGCATAGCCGTGGGCGTGTGCTTCATAGGTTACAGTTTGCACTAATGCCCGATATAAGAAATTTTTGTATCATCGCCCATATCGACCACGGTAAGAGCACCCTCGCCGACCGAATCCTCGAATACACCGGAACCATATCCGAAAAGGATATGAAGAGTCAGGTGCTGGACGGCATGGATTTGGAACGGGAGCGGGGCATTACCATCAAAATGGCCGCCGTCCGCATAAACTACAAGGCGGACAACGGCAAGACGTACCAAATGAACCTCATCGACACCCCGGGGCACGTGGACTTCAACTACGAGGTTTCCCGCTCTCTGGCGGCCTGTGAGGGAGCCATTCTCATTGTGGACGCGTGTCAGGGCGTTCAGGCCCAGACCCTTGCCAACACCAATCTGGCCATGAACCACAATCTGGAGATTATTCCGGTCATAAACAAGATTGATATGGAGTTGGCGGACCCCGAGCGGGCCCGGGAAGAAATCGAGGACGTGCTGGCAATCGACGCCAGCGAGGCAATCCTCGCCAGCGCCAGAGAAGGCATCGGCACCAAGGAAATCCTTGAGCGCATCGTGCGGGACGTTCCCGAACCCAAGGGGGACCCGTCGAAGCCCCTGCGCGCCCTTATTTTCGACTCCCACTACGACAGATACACCGGCGTTGTGGCCTATATCAGAGTTGTGGACGGCGAGATTAAAAACGGCATGCAGATTCGCATGGTGTCCACCGGCAAAGAGTTCGAGGTAAACGGCGTTGGCGTGTTCACGCCGGGCATGACTCCCATCGACTCCCTGAAAGCCGGCGAGGTGGGCTATTTCACCGCTTCGATGAAGAACGTGGACGACTCCAGAGTGGGCGATACGGTGGTTGACGCCGCCTGCGGGGATGCCGAGCCTCTGCCGGGCTACAAACGGGTTCTGCCCATGGTTTTCTGCGGCCTCTACCCCACGGACTCAAGCCAGTTCACCCCTCTTCGGGACGCTTTGGAAAAGCTGAGTCTCAACGACGCCGCCCTCACCTTCAGCCCCGAAAGTTCCGCGGCTCTGGGCTTCGGGTTCCGCTGCGGATTTTTGGGTCTGCTGCACATGGAAATTATCCAGGAGCGCATCGAGCGGGAGTTCGACATCAATCTCATCGCCACCGCCCCCAGCGTTATTTACAAGGTTTACACCACCGCCGGCGAGTGTATGGAGATAGACAACCCCAACGACCTGCCGGACCCCTCCTTCATCGACTACGTGGAGGAGCCCTATGTGGACACCACAATCATCGTGCCCAAGGACTATGTGGGCGTATCCATCGAACTCTGCAGAGACAGACGGGGTATATATCAGGACATGCAGTACCCCTCCGCCGAGCAGGTTATGATTATGTACAAGATGCCCCTGGCGGAGATTCTCATGGACTTCTTCGACGCTCTGAAGAGCAAGACAAGGGGTTATGCCAGCTTTGACTACGAACCCGCAGGCTACGAGCGGTCCACCCTCTCGAAGCTCAACATTCTCCTGAACGGCGACCCGGTGGACGCCCTCTCCTTCATCACCCACAAGGACAGAGCCTTTACCCGAGCCAAGGTCCTTGTTGAGCGGCTCCGGGACGTTATTCCCCGACAGCAGTACGAGGTGCGGGTCCAGGCCGCCCTGGGGCACAAGATAATAGCCGCCGCCACCGTGCGGCCCTACAGAAAGAACGTCACCGCCAAGTGCTACGGCGGCGACATCACCCGCAAACGCAAACTCTTGGAAAAACAGAAAGAAGGCAAAAAGCGTATGAAGGCCATCGGCTCCGTGGAAATTCCCCAGGAAGCTTTCATGTCCGTGCTGAAGATCGGAGACGATTCGTGAGAGAAGGGAAACACGGAGAGAGGGATCGCGCCTTGGATATGCTCAAGGGTTTCGGCATATTCCTCATGGTCTACGGCCACGTGGACGCCGTTTATCAGGCTACCATGGCATGGGCGTACATCTATTCCTTTCACATGCCCCTCTTTTTCATCGCCTCGGGCATGGTCTACAACCCGAAAAACGAAAGTTTTTGGGTGTTCTGCGCCAAGAAAGCGAAGTCCTTGCTGGTGCCCTATCTGTCGGTGATCTTGGGTTCTTTCGTTATAGGCTCCGTCATAGCCAACGCTACGGGACAGCCGTTTTTCTCCTTTGACGGGGAGTTTCTCAAAAGAATCTATATCTTTGTCTTCGGCAGATACGACAAAGCCCTCTACGATTTGGGAATGATTCATATCGGACCGGTATGGTTTCTTCACGCTCTGTTTTTCTCTTTCCTCGCCTTTTGGTTTATCGCAAAAACGAAGAAACCGATTATCGCGGTTATTACGGTTCTCCTCTGCGCCTTCGCCCTGTTCACTCAGCTGACAGAGGGACCGATGCTGCATTACGGTGTCAAAAACACACCCCTTAAGCTCTGGCTGTATTCACTGACAACCTTTTATCTCTGCGTGGGATATTTGTGTAAGTTATGGGGCATAGGCGAATGTATAAAGAAATACAACCCCTACACATCCGTCGTATTGCTCGTCGCGTCAAGCGCCGCGGTACTCATCAATCACAGTTTCGGTTACATGCAGCATATAAA
>JAGDDM010000239.1 GCA_017958015.1 Abditibacteriota bacterium
CTTACTAAGCGGCGAAGAGCAGGTCGCACCGCTCCGTGACGAAGGGTTCGGAGCCCCGTCTGAAGATGATTTCCTGCTCGAGGGGCATATAGAGAACCTTGGGGAGCGTCACGTCCATTCTCAGGGCGATGCCGCGGCAGGTATCCGTGTCGGTGCCGCCCATATACACGTAGGTGTCGCAGTTGTTTACCACAGTGGCGGCGTCGTATTCGCCGTACATGCCCCGGAGCTGGGTCTCGGACTGGATGATGAGCATGGCGGAGATTCCCATGGCCCGGAAGACGCTTATCTTCTCGGCGAAGTCCGGGATTTTGTTGCCCACGGCGAAGTCGTCGAAGATGAGGCGCACGGGAGTGGGGATTCTGCCCTCCGGTCTCGACTCACCGTACTCCACCAGGACCTTCAGCAGCTGGCCGTAGAACAGGTCCGCCAGAGCGTGCTGGGCCTTGCTGGCGGCGGAGACGTAGACGAAGAGGACGGTTTTTTCATCGGTGACGCTCCGGAAATCGAAATTGCCGCCCCGGGCGATCATCTTCTTGGCCTCCTCCGTGAAGAATCTGCTTATGGCCGCGGAAAGAGTGGAGTAGACACAGCCGTAGGTTTTTTCGGTCAAATCTCTGAAACCGAGCCACTTGGTCAGCGCGTAGCAGCCTTCGGGGTGCTTCGCCGCGATGTCGTTGAAAATCTTGTCGTTGGCGTTGTCTCTCGAAGCCAATTCTTCGTGGAGCTTCAGCACATCCGCGAAGGTGGGATTGGGCTTCATCATCATAACCGCGGCAATTTCGGCGCAGAGCATGTCTTTGGCGGAGTTTTCCCAATAGGGATCCTTCATGCGGAACTCGGTGAGATTGATGGCGGCGGCCAATTCGTCGATGTCGCTGTAGGAGCTCACGTGGAGCATGGGGTCGTAGGTTGTTTCCGACTTGTCCGGGCTTGTGAAGTCCAGAACCTTCACGTTGTAGCCGGAGTCCCGAAAGACGGGGGTGTACTTGTCGATGAGCCGCCGCTTGGTGACGGTGATAACCAGGGAGGAGTCGAATGTCGCCATGAGGCAGGGCTCCACGATGGACATGGTCTTGCCGCAGCCGGTGCCGCCGCAGACGATGATGTTGTTGTTGAGGCCGGTGACTTCGCTGTCGGCGGTATAAAGGGCCCCTTTTCCGAGGATGAAAGCGTCTTTCATGTATTTTCTTTCCTTTCTTATTGTCTTCTTTGGGCAAATACGTCGTCGAGGTCCCGAATCTCGGGATTTTGGTCGTCGGAGTGGGACTTCATGAAGTTCTCGAAAACCTCGTCCTCCTCCGCGTAAACCTCTTCCGGCACGGGAAACCGGGAGAGGTATCTGTCGATAAGCACCATGGCGTCCAGTTCCGGAGAGTTCTTGATGACATCATAGAGCTCTTTGCCGCTCACGTTGATCAGTTTGTCTATCTTCCGCCGGATTCTCGGCGAGAGACGTTTGTGAGTCTTGGCGTAATCGTCGATTTCCAGTAGCAGATTCCGCGTCAGACGATCCGTGATACTTCCGATAAAACGATTGCTGCTCGTGGCTATCCTCCTTTCTTATGTGTAAAAGCGGACATCGGATCGTATTAAGTTGTCAATCTACAATGGGCGGTTATTCGCCGAAGAGAGTCCTCTTTACTATCACTCTCTTCCGAATCTTCCGAAATCCCGGCCAGAGTTCTTTGAACTCCTCCGGCGAGCGGCTTGAGAGAGGCGGGTTGAGGGCAAGACCGGCATCCGAGAGTTTCGACCGGATTGTCCGGACGTCGGCGGGTTCGATGCCCTCCGTTTCGAGAAGTTCTTCCTCGGAGAAAAGGGAGAGATCCTCCAAGGTTTTTACTTTCTTCCCACCAAGAATCTCTCGGAGCCGGGGCTCAAAGCCCGCTTCCTCTAAAGTTCGGGAGAATCTGTCTTTGCAGCGGAGGGCGTGGTCCCGCCGCATCTCCGCCGCGAAGGAGTTGACCGGGCCCGAAAGCGGTTTGTTCACATTATCTCCTTTCATAAGGCGACGCTTCTCCGCGCCAATTCGCGGTAGATGTTCGCCTTGCCATCCTCGGGGGAAATACCTTTGACGTTATTTGTCCGGGAATATTCCCCCGTCGAGGGATTTTTTTTCGCGGAAGAGGCGGCGAACACCGTGTCGCACCGCTCCGTAATCATGGGTTCGGAGCCCCGCCGGAAGATAATTTCCCTGTTCAGGGGCATACAGAGAATCTCATGGAGGGGCTTGCCCATTCTCCGGCCGATTTCCGAGCAGGTGTCCGTGTCGTTGCCGCCCATGTACACGTAGGTGTCGCAGTTGTTTATGATGGTGACGGCGTCGTTGTAGCCGTACATGCCCCGAAGCTGGGTCTCGGACTGAATGAGAATCATTACCGAAATGCCCATTGCCCGGAAGATGCTTATCTTGACGGCGAAGTCCGGGATTCTGTTGCCCACGGCGAAGTCGTCGAAGATGAAGCGCACCGGAACGGGCAGTTCGCCGTTCGGAAGTTCCTCGCCGTACTCGATGAGAGCCTTCAGCAGCTGGCCGTAAAACATGTTCGCCAGAGCGTAATGGGCCGCGTTCGCGGAGGAGACGTAGACGAAGAGAACCGTCTTTTTGTCGGCGACGCTCCGGAAGTCGAGATTGCTGCCCCGAGCCATCATCTTTTTGGATTCCTCCGTGAAGAATCTTCCGAAGCTCGCGGAGAGAGTGGAATAGACGCAGCCGTAAGTTCTGTGGGCGAGATCCTCGAAATCGGCCCACCGGGTCGAGGCGTAACAGCCCTCGGGATACTTTTGGGCAATGTCGTTGAAGATTTTCTCATTGGCCTTGTCCTGCGAGGCCACCGTTGTATGAAGTTTCAGAACATCGGCGAAGGTGGGGGCGGTCTCCCTCATCAAAACCGCGGCGATTTCCGCGCAGAGCATATTCTTGGCGGCGTGTTCCCAATAGGGGTCTTTCGATTCAAAGTCGTAGAGAGCGATGCTGCCGGCAATGTCGTCGATGTCGCCGTAGGAGTTTATCTGAAGCAGGGGGTCGTAGGCGATCTCCGAGTTTTCCGGGTCCGCGAAGTCCAAAACCTTCACGTCGTAGCCCGCCTTTCGGAAGATGGGAGTGTATTTGTCGATAAGCCGCCGCTTGCTGACGGTGATAACAAGGGAGGAATCGAAGGTGGCCATAAGGGTGGGCTCTACGATGGACATTGTTTTGCCGCAGCCGGTGCCGCCGCAGACGATGATGTTGTTGTTGAGGCCCGTAACTTCGCTGTCGGCGCTATACGAGGCGTTTTTTCCGAGCACGTAAAGATCTTTCATTTGTTTTCCTTTCTTCTTTTTGAGAATATATTGTCGAGATTCCGGAGTTCGGGATTTGAGTCGGGGGCGGATTCGGACTTTACGAAGTTTTCGTAAACCTCCTCCTCCGCGAACACTTCCTCCGGCAGGGTGAGACGGCGGAAGTATTTGTCGATAAGCTCAATCGAGCCGGAAGTGCCGTGTTTACGCAGGACATCGGAGAATTTTTTGCCGCTCACGGTGGCGAGTTTGTCGATTTTGCGGCATAGGGCGAGAGTGAGGCGGTTGCTCTTTTTCGAGCAGGCGTTGATTTCCCTAATGAGTTTCCGGGACTGGCAGTCCACCGGGTCTCTGGGTCGGAATAAAGGTTTCATTGTTTTTCTCCTTCCGATATAAAGGCGTCGTCGCGGTTTGTGTTAAGTTGTCAATCTACATGTCTCCGAACGATCCGAGGATCGCGTCGCGAATAGCCCTTTCAAACTCAAGCCTTTCTTCCGCTTCCTTCCGGGCGTAGCGGATTCCCGGGTAAAGGACTTCGAGTTCTTCCGGGGACATCTCTTCGATATGTCGGTTGAAAGTCAGGCCGTAAGCCGAGAGCGTTCTCTCCGCTTCCTCCGCGCGTTCGGGAGTCATGCGCTCAAAAGAGGCGACCTCTTCCCGGGTGCGGAGGGACAGGTCCTCGAGGGTGAAGATTCTCCTTTTGTGAAGAATCTTTCGGAGCCGGGGCGTGAGGCCCGCTTCCTCGAGGGTCATCGAAAGCTGGGCTCCGGAGCGGATATTGTAGTCGATTTTCATCTCCGCCGCGAAGAGGTTTACCCGGGATATCCCCGGTTTTGTCTTTTTTCTCTTCACGGATATTTTTTTCGGTCCTCTGAGCCATTTGAAGCGTGTACAAACGAGTTGTTGGGCGTCTTTGCTGAGGCGGGTTTTAATGATCTCGCCGAAGTTTTCTCTGTCCAAGTTGACGAGTTTGTCGATTTTTCGGCAAAGAGCCCAGGATACGCCTCCGTGTTTTTTCGCTTCCTCATCGATTTCCCGCAGCAGCTCATCGAGCTGAACATTTGTGACGGGTTTTTCGTCGTAAGTCATTTTTCCTCCTTTCGTTATATGAAAAAGGTGGGCCCGCGGTTCGTATTAAGTTGTCAAGCTACATTATTTTCGGACGGCGCCGCCGATTTATCGGCCTAAGGAGGAAACCGCCTTAATCAGCCAACCGTACATCACCGTATCTTTTACATCCTCTATCTGAGGATAGATTTCAGCGAAGTCCCTCGGCGGCAATTCAAACAGGTATATGTTGAGAGTGAGACCGAAAGCGGAAAGAGCCTTTTTGATTTGCCCCATGTATTTCGGCTTCATGCCCCTCGAGTGGAGAAGCTCATCTTCGGAAAAGAGGGAAAGATCTCCCATCGTGCGGATTTCCCTTCTTTCGAGAACCTTTCGGACTCGGGGCTCAATACCCGCTTCCTCGAGAGTTACGGAGAGGTTCTCGCCGGAGTGGACCATGTAATCCTTTCTCAGCTCCTTCGCGAAGGCGTTTGCGTTATTAAGTTGTTCGTTTTTCATATTACCTCCTTCCCCGCCACAAAAAAAATCCTCGTATTTCGACACAATGGTAGCGGAATTACGCACAGCAGTAGCGGGGCTGCTTACACATTTATCTGTCGAAATTACGAGGAATAATCCCTTGCCGAGGGTCGGCGGATTAAATAAAACTTAAGTAATGAGTGTCTTGTACCTCTTTCGTTTTCCGCCTTTTTCGGCGGTACTTAAATAAGACGCGCCCGGCGGAAAGATATTGCCGAAAAAAATTCTTTTTTTCGAAAAACCGTAAAAAGCCGCCGCCCTTTCGGACGGCGTCTGAGAAGGTAAAAAATATGAAAACTCATCTTCGTTTATTAATACGAAACAAAGTGTGTGAAAGTTCCTACTTTACCCTGTTCTTGATGAAGTTGAGTCTGCCGCCCTCAAGGAGAACGGTTTTTTCTCTGCCGGAGAGGTCGCAGGTGAGTTTCACCTCCGCACCGTTTGCTTTGTTCACCAGTGTGAACTCGCTCTTGCCGGCCTTGATGTCCGCGGCGATGCCGGGAATCTCAATCTCGTCGCCCTGACCTATCTTGTCGTAGTCCGCGGGGTCGGCGAACTTCAGGGGGGCGATGCCGAAATTGATGAGGTTCTGGCGGTGGATTCTGGCGAAGGATTTGGTGATGACCGCCTTCACGCCCAGATACATGGGAGCCAGCGCGGCGTGCTCTCTGGAGGAGCCCTGGCCGTAGTTCTCGCCGCCCACTATGACGCCGCCGCCCCATTCCTTGGCCCGCTTGGCGAAATCGGCGTCAACCTGCTCGAACACGTGCTCGGAAATGGCGGGGATGTTGGAGCGCAGAGGCAGAACCTTGGCGCCGGCGGGCATAATGTGGTCGGTGGTGATGTTGTCGCCGACCTTCAAAAGAACCTTGCCGGTGATTGTCTCCGCCATATCTTTGCCCAGGGGCAGGGGAGCGATGTTGGGACCGCGAACGATTTCCACCTTCTCCGGCTCGTCGGAGGGAGGGAGAACCATGGAATCGTCAACCTTGTATTCCGTGGGAGGTGTAAACTCAACGGGGGTGCCCAGCTCTCTGGGGTCGGTTATCTTTCCGAACACCGCCGCCGCCACAGCCGTCTCGGGGCTGGCCAGGTAGACGCCGGCGGACTTGGTGCCGCTGCGTCCCTCGAAGTTGCGATTGAACGTGCGCACGGAAACGGCGCTCGTCTTGGGGGCCTGACCCATACCGATGCAGGGTCCGCAGGTGCATTCGAGGATTCTGGCGCCGGCGGAAATGATGTCCGCAAGGGCGCCGTTCTTCGTGATGGCTTCAAAAACCAGTCTGGAGCCCGGGGAAATAACGAGGCTCGTCTCGGGGCTCACCTTTCTTCCTTTCAGGAGGCCCGCCACAATCATAAGGTCTCTGAAGGAGGAGTTGGTGCAGCTGCCGATGCAGACCTGATCCACCTTCTTACCGGCGATGTCGCTGACCTTAACCACGTTGTCCGGGGAGTGGGGCTGAGCGATCATGGGAACCAGTTCGGAGAGGTTAATCTCGATTGTCTCGTCGTACTCCGCGCCCTCATCGGCTTTCAGCTCAATCCACTCGTTTTCCCGACCCTGGGAGGCCATGAAAGCCTTTGTTATCTCGTCGGAGGGAAATATGGAGGTGGTGGCGCCCAGCTCCGCGCCCATGTTGGTGATGGTGGCTCTGTCCGTGGCGGAAAGGGACTTCACGCCCTCGCCGGTGTATTCCACGATCTTGCCCACGCCGCCCTTGACGCTCATGATGCGCAGGACCTCGAGGATGACGTCCTTGGCGGAGACGAAGGGCCGGAGTTTGCCGGAAAGGCGCACTTCGCAAATCTTCGGCATGGGCATGTAGAAGGGCTGACCCGCCATGGCTGCCGCCACGTCCAGGCCTCCGGCGCCGATGGCCAGAACACCCAGACCGCCGCCGGTGGGGGTGTGGCTGTCGGAACCCAAGAGGGTGTCGCCGGGAATATCGAACCGCTCAAGCTGAACCTGGTGGCAGATGCCGTTGCCCGGGCGGGAGAAGAAAATGCCGTGCTTGGCGGCCACGGACTGCAGGAAAGCGTGGTCGTCGGCGTTCTCGAAGCCGGACTGGAGGGTGTTGTGGTCAACGTAGCTCACGGAGCGTTTGGTGGCCACTTTGGGAATGCCCAGAGCCTCGAACTGGAGATAGGCCATGGTACCCGTGGCGTCCTGAGTGAGGGTGTGGTCGATTTTGATGGCGATTTCCGTTCCCGGAATCATTTCGCCCTCGACCAGGTGGTTCTTGATGATTTTTTGCGCGATACCGTATTTCATTTTTCGAATGTCCTTTTATTAATCGAATATAATCTTTCCGAACTTCTTCGGCACGTGGAACGCCGCCGGGTCCCGCATTGTGGGCGACCAAGCCTGAAACTCCTTCGGTTGGGGTCTGCGGTCGATGCGGTAGACGTTGCCGCGGATGGAGGAGCCCTTCGCCGGTGTCTCCATGCCGATGGACTCGAAGGGAACCGCCACTTCGGCGCTCCAATACTCGTCCTTAACCGACGGGTCGTTCACTTTGCCCTCAACTTTGACGGCGGTTTTGATTCCGGCGCAGTCCCAGGACACGTCTCCCTTTTCCACCGCGTCTTTGCCGTAGAAAATGTGGGAGTCGAAAATAACGTTGATGGGGCTCACGTTTATCTCGAAGTAGTCCTTGAGACCGTGGGGAGCGATGAACATTTCCACCACATCTTCCTCGAAGATGTGGTCGTCCCGTTCCGTCATGTTGGCGTAAATCTCCTCGTCTTCGCAGTAGAAGACGAAGTAGAGATACTTGTCGTCGTAGCCTATTTTCGCCCGGGTGGTTTTCACCGCTTTCTTGCCGGTGGTGGCAAGACGCATCGTAATCTCCGGAGCGTTCATCCAGGCTTTGTCTCTGTAATCGCCGTTCACCACGTGGGTGTCGCCTATGCGGACCGCTTTGTACGTGGGGGTACCTCCGTAGGCGGCGGCGCATACCGCGGCGAACACACCGAAAGCGGCGGCGGCGACTTTGGTGTAAGTTTTCATACGCAACTCCGTATATATGATATCACATTATACACCAAACGGCGTTATCTTTCAAACCAAGGGTAAAACTTGCAAATCACGGGGAAAAGCGATATAATTATATATGTAGAATATTGCGAATTGACGTAGGAAACAGGAAAAAGGGAACGGTACCGATCCCACAGGGAGCGGACCGACCCCTAATCCAAAAACCTCATAACCCAAAGGAACAGTATGAGCGATATCCAGGGAGAAATCTTTCCCGTAAAAATCGAAGAAGAATTAAAGAACGCTTATTTGGATTATTCCATGAGCGTTATTATATCGCGAGCCCTTCCGGATGTGCGGGACGGCCTGAAGCCGGTTCAGCGGCGTATTCTCACCGCCATGAACGACTTGCACCTGGGGCCTTCCTCCCAGCACAGAAAATCCGCGAAGATTGCCGGCGATACATCGGGCAACTACCATCCCCACGGCGAGGCGGTCATCTACCCCACCATGGTCAGAATGGCCCAGGACTTCAACTCCCGCTACCCCCTGATCGACGGTCAGGGCAACATGGGCTCCATCGACGGCGACCCGCCGGCGGCCATGCGTTACACCGAAATGCGCATGTCCCCCTTCGCGGTGGAAATGCTGGACGATTTGGAGAAGGACACCGTTGACTGGCAGGACAACTACGACCAGACCCGCAAGGAGCCTCTGGTTCTCCCCGCCAAGTTCCCGGCTCTTCTGGCCAACGGCTGCAGCGGCATCGCCGTCGGTATGGCAACCAACATTCCGCCCCACAACCTCTCGGAGCTCTGCGACGGCTACATCTATCTGATTGACAATCCGGAATGCGCCACCGAAGAGCTCATGGAGCACGTTAAGGGTCCGGACTTCCCCACCGCCGGCCTCATTCTCGGCACCAAGGGCATAAAGAGCGCCTACGAAACCGGCCGGGGTCAGATTATCATGCAGGCCCAGACCACCATCGAGGAGCTGGACAACGGCAAAACCGCCATCGTCATTACCGAGCTTCCCTACCAGGTGAACAAGCAGGCTCTGCAGGAAAAGATAGCCATGCTGGCCCGGGAGCGGCGTGTGGAAGGCATTACCAACATATTCGACTACACCGACCGCCACGGCATGAGCGTCCACATCGAACTGAAGCGGGACGCCCATCCCAAGAAAGTCCTCAACTACCTCTTCAAGCACACCGAACTACGGAAGACCTTCGGCGTCATCATGCTGGCCCTGGTTGACGGTCAGCCCCGGGTTTCCTCCCTGAAGGAGACCATGAACTACTACATCGAGCACAGACTCGATGTGGTTACCCGCCGGACAAAGTTCGAGCTTCGGAACGCCCTGCGCCGGGCCCACATCCTCGAGGGTCTGGGCGTGGCCATCGACAACCTTGACGAGGTTATCAAGATAATCAGAACCTCCGGCAACGCCGACGAGGCCAGGAGCAGACTCATCGAACGCTTCGAGTTGTCGGTTCTGCAGGCGGACTCCATTCTCAACATGCAGCTGCGGCAGCTCACCGCTCTGGAGCGGGACAAACTGGAGAACGAGTTCAAGGAACTGCTTAAGAGAATCGCCTACTTCGAGGACCTTCTGAGCGACAAGCAGAAGATTTTGAGCGTCATAAAGACGGAACTGCGCTACATCAAGACCAAGTACGGCGACGAGCGCAGAACCCGCATTCTCCCCATAGAACCCGGCGAACTGGGCGAGGAAGATTTGATTCCCGAAGAGGAAACAATCATCACCATCACCCGGGACGGTTACATCAAGCGGGTGCCCATCGACACCTATCGGCCCCAGAAGCGGGGCGGACGGGGCATCATCGGCGCCACCAGCAAGGAAGAGGACAAGGTTACCCACCTCTTCGCCGCCACAACCCACCACCACGTGGTGTTCTACACGGATCGGGGCAGAGTCTACAAACTCAAAGCCTACGAGATTCCCCAGACCACACGGCAGGCCATGGGCACGGCGATTATCAACCTTATCCACATCGAGCCCGGCGAGAAGATTACCGCCGTTCTGTCCATGCGGGATATCGATGAGAGCCGCTCCGTGTTCTTCTGCACCCGTAACGGTGTGGTGAAGCGCTGCGCCATTACGGAGTTCAGAAACATCCGCTCCAACGGCATCAAAGTCTTCAACATCGACGACGACGACGCCCTCTGCTGGGCGGAGATTACCTCCGGCAGCGACGAGGTTATCCTGGTGACCCGCGACGGCCAGTCCATACGCTTCTCCGAAAACGACGTTAGACGTTCCGGCAGAACCTCCGGCGGCGTTCGGGGCATACGCCTGGGCGACGGCGACGTTGTGGTCGGCATGACAATCGCCAGACCCGGCGCGGAACTTCTCGTGGTCACCGAAAAGGGTATGGGCAAGCGCACCAAGCTGGAAGATTACAGAATCCAGACCCGGGGCGGCAAGGGCATCAAGACCATCAACATCACCCCCAAAACCGGCAAGGTCGTAGAGACCTGCGTGGTAACGAGCGACGACAAGATGGTCATCATCACCTCCGGCGGCATCATGATTAAGATTAAGGTGGAGGAGATTCGCTCCACCGGCCGCAGCACCCAGGGCGTGAAACTCATCAAACTGAGCGAGGGTGACTCCGTGTCCTCCATCGCAAGAATACCCACAACGGAAGCGCCGAACAAGAAAGACTGAAATTAACGGCCCCGCTTTTCGGCGGGGTCGTTTTTCGAAAACGGAAATGTGCCGCTTCGGCGGCTCATTTTTTTCTTCGATTATTTTCGTATTCCGCAGAATTATGAACTCGTCATTCATAATCTTATACGTGTCAAAGGTCCCAAGTATCGTGATTTCCTTTTTGTTTCCGGGGTCTTCTCCTTCGGCGAGCTCAAACTCCAATCCCTGCGCGCAACACCCGGCGGAGTCTCCCACAACACAAAGATAGTGAACCTTGTCCTTGTCGGGTATCTCCGTTAAAGTTCCTTTCATTTTTATCTTTTTGCCTTTGTATTCCGCGGGCCGTTCCGCGATATAGCATACTTCCGAATAGGCCATGCCGTCGTTTAAGACGGACAAATCCACATTGGCGTTTTTGTCTTTGTGATCCGAGTTAAGCAGCAGTCCCGTCACAAGGAGAATCACCGCCGCCGAAAGAATAAGAACGATTGATAATATTTTTTTCATTTTATGGTTTTTAACCTCCTGTGGCATTGAATTTCACGCGCAAAAAGACAAGGGTACCCTTGCGTACCCTTGTGGGAGGTTATTTCAATCGTTCAATTGTACTTTTTCGCTTACCGAAGTTGTGCTTACGGAGATGTAAGCGAAAAGAGGAATATTCCGCGATATCGAGGCAGTTGAGAAAGATTCTTCCGCCCGAGGATGGGCGGGTTCGCGGGACGTTCCCAAAAAGTCGGCGCATTTGTCGATACAAGCGCAAACGGAATTATTCGTCAAATTAAACAGCCGCCCGAAAGGGCGGCTTAATTCATGCTGTATTAAAGTTTCTTGAGGTCGGCAACCAATTGCAGCCAATGAGCGGCGGCTTTGGTGATGTCGCCCCATCTCTTTTCCTTGACGGCGATGTCCATCTTCATTTCGGTGGTGACGCCGGCCACGCCGCAGAAGGCGCCGCCCAGGTACCAATCTCTCATGTTGTCCAGAGTGAGCTTGCCCGCGGGGGCCATTCTCGCCTCGGGCATGGGTCCGTGGATGTAGCTCACGTACTCGGGGCCGAAGGGATAGGCGGGGAAGAGCTTGATGATGTCCGCGCCGGCGGCCAGAGCGGCCTCGATTTCCGTGGGGGTTACGCAGCCCGGCATGGAAACCTTGCCCTGAGACACGGTGTACTTGACGATTTCCGGGTCGAAACCGGGGGCCACGATGCAGTCGGCTCCGGCGGCCACGGCTTCTTTGGCCCAGTCGAGCTTGCGGACGGTACCCGCGGAGAGGACCACTTCCTCGCCGTACTTGTTCTTCAGGTACTCGATTACCTCGCACACGTTGGGAGTGGTGAATGCCACTTCGATCAGTCTGGCGCCGCCGTCGTAGAGGGCGTCGCATACGGCTTCGGTGTCAGCCACGGTGTCGCCGCGGATAATCATACAGAGCCAGTTTTCGCCGATTTTCTCGATAAGTTGTTTCTTGTCCATTCGGACTACCTCGTGAAAAAAGAATTCGGATTTCATGAGGACTTAGGGGCTAGCACCCGCCTCGGGCGAAATACTATTCCCTATTCCCTCAATCACATCCGCGGAAATTTTATCACAATTTCGGCATTATTTCAAGGCGTGTCTTGTTATAATTCCGGTTTCGGTGTAAAATAGTTACGAATAAACATGGGAGGATACATCATGTTTTACGACGACGTTATCGCCACCCGAAGCATACGGCGCTTCAACCCGGTAAGAACAATAAGCCGTAAAGAACTTCTGAACCTCATCGACACCGCCCGACTCACTCCCTCCGCCGCCAATCTTCAGCCCCTGAAGTATATGGCCGTCTGCGAAGAAGAGCGGCTGGCGAAGGTCTTTCCCCACCTCCGCTGGGCGGGCTACCTCACCGACTGGGACGGCCCCGAAGAGGGTGAGCGGCCCACGGGCTACATTATTATATTGGGGGACAAAACCATCTCCGAAAACGTGGTCTACGACCACTCCATAGCGTCTCTGGCCATTATGCTGGGGGCCACGGAGTTGGGCCTTGGGGGCTGCATCATCGGCGCCGTCGACAGAGAGGGTCTGGCGGCGGATATGAACATAGACACCGACCGCTACGACATTCTCCTGGTCTGCGCTCTGGGCAAGCCCGCGGAGAAGGTTATGCTCGAGGAAGTGCCTGAGGGGGCGTCGATTAAGTACTACCGCGATGCCAATGACGTCCACTGTGTGCCCAAGCGAACCCTGAAAGAAGTGGTTATCGATTGACAATAAGCCCCTATACGGGTTAAAATATCTTATCTTACATAAACAGGAGTTTATATATGCCTTGCTTTGACATGCCCCTTGAGGAGCTTAAAACATACATGGGCTCAAGCCCCAGACCCGACGACTTCGACGAGTACTGGGCCCGGGCCAAGGCGGAGATGGAATCCGTCTACGCCCCCGCGGAGCTGATTCCCTCCGACTTTACCACCTCCTTCGCCGACTGCTACGACATGTACTTCACCGGCGTGGGCGGCGCCAAAGTCCACGCCAAGGTTATTATTCCCAAGGACCTCAAAGAGCCGGCTCCCTGCGTCTGCTTCTACCACGGCTACTACGGTCGTGTGGAGGACTGGACCCACTTTCTCCACTGGCCCGCTCAGGGCTATGTGTTCGCGGGGCTGGACTGCCGCGGTCAGGCGGGCCTCTCCGAGGACGTGGGCGGTGTTAAAGGCAACACAATCGTGGGCCAAATCATAAGAGGTTTGGAAGACCCCAACCCGGACGCTTTGCTCTTCCGGTCAATCTTCCTGGACTGCGCCCAGATGGCAAAGTATATGTTCGACATGGACATAGTGGACAAAACAAAGGTCTACACCGACGGCGGCAGTCAGGGCGGCGCTCTGTCTCTCGCCACCGCGGCTCTTGAGCCCCGAATCGCCAAAACCGCGGCGGAGTTTCCCTTCCTCTGCGACTACAAGCGGGTTTGGGACATGGATCTCACCACGGAACCCTATTCCGAACTTCGGAGATTCTTCCGCTGGAGAGACCCGGTTCACGGCAGATCCGAGGAGTTTTTCAACAAGCTGGGCTACATCGACATTCAGAACCACGCCCCCAACATCAAGGCGAAAGTTCTCATGTTCACCGGTCTCATGGACCAGATCTGCCCCGCCTCCTCCCAGTTCGCGGCCTACAACAAAATGACCTGCGAAAAGAAGATGATTATATACCCGGACTTCGGCCACGAAGGACTTCCCGGCTGCGGAGACTACACTTTCCGCTTCTTCGCCGAATAAAAAGGAACAATCATGCCTTGCTTTGACATGCCCCTTGAGGAGCTGAAAAAATATACGGGCTCAAGCCCCAAACCCGCGGACTTCGACGAGTATTGGGCCCGGGCCATCGCCGAAATGGAATCTATCTACGCTCCGGCGGAGCTGGTTCCCTACGACTATCCCGCCAAATTCGCCGACTGCTACGACATGTATTTCACCGGCGTGGGCGGCGCGAGAATCCACTGCAAAGTCATCATTCCCAAGAACATAACAAAGCCCGTTCCCTGCGTCTGCGCCTACCACGGTTACAGCGGCGACATCGGCGACTGGGCTTGGCACCTTTCCTGGGCGGCCGAAGGCTGCGTTTACGCGGGCCTGGACTGCCGAGGCCAGGGCGGCCTCTCCGAGGACGTGGGCGGAGTTGAGGGAAACACCCTCACGGGCCACATCATCAGAGGTCTGGAGGACCCCAATCCCGACGCTCTCCTTTTCCGGTCAATCTACCTGGACTGCGTTCAGATGATTCGGTATATGATGGATATGGACTGCGTGGACGAGACGAAAGTCTACACCGAGGGAGGCAGCCAGGGCGGCGCTCTGTCCATAGCGGCGGCGGCGCTGGAACCCAGGGTTGCCAAGGTGAGCGCCTACGTGCCCTTCCTCTCGGACTTCAAGCGTGTTTGGGACATGGATCTTCCCACAAAAGCCTACCGGGAGCTCCGGGACTACTTCCGTTGGAGAGATCCGCTCCACGAACATGAGGAAGAGATTTTCAACAAACTGGGCTATATCGACGTGCAAAACCACGCCCCCAACATTCGCGGAAAGGTGTTTATGGCCACCGCCCTTATGGATCAGACCTGCCCGGTTTCCACCCAGTTCGCGGCCTACAACAAGATGACCTGCGAAAAGAAGATGGTTATATACCCGGATTTCAACCACTGTATGCCCCCCGGCTACCTTGACGCCGCTTTCCGGTTCTTAAGGGAAGAATAGGGAGTATTCCCTCCGCTTTTTCGTATCAGGAGTTTATAAGTGCCTTGCTTTGACATGCCCCTTGAGGAGCTGAAAACATATACCGGTTCGAGCCCCAGACCCGCCGATTTCGACGAGTATTGGCGGCGGGGAATGGCGGAGATGGAATCCGTCTACGCTCCCCCGGAGCTGGTTCGGTCCGATTTCCCCGCCAAGTATTCCGACTGCTACGACATGTACTTTACCGGCGTGGGCGGCGCCCGAATCCACTGCAGAATCCACCTGCCCAAGAACATAACGAAGCCGGTGCCCTGCGTCTGCTTCTACCACGGCTACGCGGGAAACGCCGGCGACTGGTGGTGGCACAGCTACTGGGCGGCTCAGGGCTACGCCTACGCAAGCATCGACTGCCGGGGCCAGAGCGGCACCTCCAAGGATGTGGGCGGCGTTAAGGGCACAACCCTTTTCGGCCACATCATCAGAGGTCTGGAAGACCCGAACCCGGACAAACTCCTCTACCGCTCCATATACCTGGACTGCGTTCAGATGGCCCGGTGCATGATGAATATGGACTGCGTGGACGAGACGCAAGTTTACACCACCGGCGTTAGCCAAGGCGGAGCCCTGTCTCTCGTCACCGCGGCGCTGGAGCCGAAGATTGCCAAGGTGGTCACCGCCTCGCCCTTCCTCAGCGACTACAAGCGGGCCTGGGAAATGGACATCCTGCCCGACGGCTACCCGGAGATAAAGGACTACTTCCGCCACCGGGACCCCACCCACGAAACGGAGAAAGAGGTTTTCGACAAACTGGGCTATATCGACATCCAAAACCACGCCCCCAACGTGCGGGCCAAGGTGCTTATGATTACATCCCTCATGGACGACGACTGCCCCGTGTCCACCCAGTTCGCCATGTACAATAAACTGACCTGCGAGAAAGAAGTCCTCATCTACCCGGATTTCAGACACGAGCTGTTCCCCGGCATGAGCGACGCCATGTTCCGGTTCCTGGTCGATAAATGATATATTCCCTTTCGGACCCCCACCTTTCCTTCGGAGTCCACAAGCCCATGGACGTGTTCGGGGAGAAGTGGCGGGATCACGCGGAAAAGATTCGGGAGAACTGGGAGAGGACAGTAAAGCCGGAGGACACGGTCCTCGTCTGCGGCGACATCTCTTGGGCCCTCACCCGGGACGAGGCACGGCCGGATATCGAATTCGTGGCGGGGCTGCCGGGTCAAAAGATTCTCATTCGGGGCAACCACGATTATTGGTGGCGCCGGGGAGATTTCAACAAACTGAAAAAGGCGGCGCCGCCCTCCATCACGCTTATCCACGGCACGTCGGAATTTATCGGCAACGTGGGCATAACCGGCACCAGAGGTTGGCGCCTCGAGCCCGACGGCGACAACGATAACTACGAGCGGGTCCTGGCAAGAGAGCTCATGTATTTCGAGCGGGGTCTCGAGGAGATAAAGGAAGCGGAGTATAAAATAGCCATGCTCCACTACCCGCCCTACGAGGTCGATTTTACCCCCAACGATTTCGCGGCCATGGCGGAAAAGTACGGCGTTGACACCCTTGTCTACGGCCACATCCACGGCGCCAAAGCCATCACCGGAGACGTAAACGGCGTGAGATATATCTGTTCCTCCGCCGACAAAGCGGACTTCCGCCCCCTAATCGTATATCCCGAGGAAGAATTATGTACAGAATCAGAATAGAAGACACATTCGACGCGGCCCACAACCTGCGAAACGACCCCGGCAGCTGCCGGAACCTCCACGGCCACACCTATCGGGTGCGGGTGGAATTCCTTTGCCGGGAGTTGGACGAAATGGGCATGGCCATCGACTTTCGGGTGGCGAAACCGGCCCTGAGAAAAGTTTTGGAGCGCTTGGACCACAACTACATTAACGAACTGCCGGAGTTTGCGGAGCAAAACCCCACGGCGGAGAACATCGCCCGGTTCATCTACAACGAGATTAAGCCGGAGATTCCCGAACTTTGCTCCGTGACGCTGTGGGAAACTCCCACCTCCTCCGTCATCTACACCGAGGACTGAATGACCGGCAAGGTAATCGAAATCTTCGATTCAATCCAGGGCGAGGGGCTCTATGTGGGCACATATCAGACCTTCCTGCGCCTTGAGGGCTGCAACCTCCGCTGCCGCTACTGCGACACCGCCGCCTCCTACTCCGGCGGCCGGGAAATGACTCCCGAGCAGGCGGCGGAAAAATGTCTCGGTCTCCCGCCGAAGATTGTTTCCGTAACCGGCGGCGAGCCCCTGTGTCAGCCCGAGTTTCTTCGGGAGGTGTGCAAGCTCCTGAAAGACGGGGGAAAAGACATTCACCTTGAGACAAACGGCACCCTGCCCAAGGAGTTGGAACGGGTAATCGACCTCGTTGACGTGGTTGCCGCGGACTTCAAACTCCCCTCCGCCAGCGGTTGCGGAGAGCTGTGGGACGTCCACGAAAAGTTTTTGGAAATTGCCTCCCGGAAAGAGGTTTTCGTGAAGGTGGTCTGCGGGGAAAACACTCCCCCGGAGGAGCTCCTTCGCTGCAAGGAAATCGCCGGGAGCGTACCCCTCGTAATTCAGCCGGTGTTCGGCGAGAAGCCCGACTTTTCGCGAATCGCCGCGATTCTCCGGGACAACTTCCGCGTCATTCCCCAGTGCCACAAGATTTTGGAGGTGCCGTAGTGCGTATCGGCATGACCACAACGGTGCCGGTGGAGGTGATATACGCCGCCGGCCATATCCCCGTGGACCTGAACAACATTTTCGTGGAGCACCCGGACCCGGTGTCTCTTGTTCGGAGCGCGGAGTTCGAGGGCTTTCCCCGCAACTCCTGTTCATGGCTGAAGGGCATGTACACCCTCGCCCTCAACAACGGCTGCGACGCTCTGCTGACGGTCACCGAGGGCGACTGCTCCAACACAAAGGCCATGGCGGAGGCTCTCACTCAGGCGGGTCTGCCCATTATCCCCTTCGCCTATCCCCACGACAGAAAATACGAGTCACTGGAGCGGGAGATTAACAAACTTATCCGCGCCTTGGGAACGAACCGTAGCGACGTGGACGAAGCCAAGCGGCGGCTGGACAAAATCCGCCGAAAAATACGGCTGCTGGACGAGCGGGCGGAGGAATACCCCTCCTACATCAACCACTACTATCAGGTCTGCTCCTCCGACTTCTGCTCCGACCCGGATCGATACGAGGAGCGGGTGGACGAGGTTTTGGCGAACCCGGGCCGGGAAGCGGAGACGAATCTCCGAATAGGCTACATCGGAGTGCCCCCCATTTTCAAAGATTTCTATTCCTACATGGATTCCCTGGGGGTGCTGGTCTGCTTCAACGAGGTGCAGCGGCAGTTCTCCATGCCCTTCGACACCGAGGACATCACGGAACAGTATCTGCGCTTCACATATCCCTACGACGTGTTCGGCAGGATAGAGGACATAAAGGAGCAATCGAAGGCGAGGCGTCTGGACGGCATTATCCACTACACCCAAAGTTTTTGCTACCGGCAGATTCAGGACATGGTGCTTAGGGCCAACATCGATATTCCCGTTCTCACGGTTGAGGGAGATATTCCCACAGAGGTGGATAACCGCACCAAGATAAGGCTGGAGAGTTTCGCGGAAATGCTCGAGTTTCGGGGATAACCCGAAAAATCGGGGGAAAACCCGGAAAGCAGGGCCTTAAAAGTTTTCCGCTTTTTCGGTGATATTTCTCCGAAAATTGCGGAAAACTCGGCAATTTTTTTCGGATTTACGAATGAAACACCGTGAAACGGTGGGGGAAAACCCGAGAAAAACCCCGCGGATAACATTTTCGGCAAATATGCGGAAAACTTTCAAAAAAAATCGGAATTTTTTAAAAAAAGCCCCTTTTTTCTCTTTACATTTACGTGCGATGTATTATACAATTAATATATAGGAATTCATTTGAAGGGAGGTGAATATTGTGGCAGCTAAGAAGGTCGAAGCTTATTGCGTTAAGTGCAAAGCCAAAAAGGTTATGAAGGACGCGAAGGCCATCACAATGAAGAACGGAAGACCCGCTACCAGTGGTGTATGCCCGGATTGCGGATGCAAGATGTTCAGAATAGGCAAGGCGTAATCAACAATGTTTTTTACGACAGCAGACAAACACGTTTCCGCGTGTTTGTCTGTATTTGTGTAGGGGGATTTAATGAAAAAATTTTTCGCGGTATTGCTGGTTTTGTTCCTGTCGGGAACGATTCTTTTCGCCGAGGGCGAATCGGAAGAAAGAACATCATCGGGCATGAGCACGGCTCAGGCGGTAATCTTGGGAGCCGTTGAGGGTCTCACGGAATACCTGCCCGTCAGCTCCACGGGACATTTGTATCTCGCGGAGCGGCTCATCGGTCTGGGAACACCTGAAGACGAAAAGGCCGCCGACTCCTACGTGATAGCCGTGCAGATAGGCGCCATTCTGGCCGTTTTGGTTATCTACGCCCGGCGGATAAAGGATATCATCCTGGGCATATTCGGCAAAAACAAAACCGGTCTGAAGCTGGCAATCAACATCATCGTCGCTTTCCTGCCGGCGGTTGTCATCGGCCTCATATGCGAGGATGTGATTAAGCGATACCTCTTCGGGCTCATGCCCATTGCCGTCGCCTGGCTTGTGGGCGGCGTGGCAATCCTCCTCACGGGCAAAAAGGACTCCGACCTGAACGCCGGCGACGAGCTGGAACAGCTCAGTGTAAAGAACTCCTTCATCATCGGTCTGGCCCAGTGCGTGGCAATGTGGCCGGGCACCAGCCGGAGCCTCGTCACCTTGGTTGCGGGCAAACTGGTGGGTCTCAAAACCGCCGCCGCGGTGGAGTTCAGCTTCCTCCTGGGCCTTATTACCCTGGGCGCCGCCACATGCTACGAAATGCTGAAGGAGGGCTCCGAGATTATCTCCGTGTTCGGATGGGCGAGCCCCCTTTTGGGCATCGCGGTCGCCTTCGTCTCCGCCGTCATTGCCGTGAAGTGGATGGTGGCGTATCTTAACAAACACGGCCTGGACATCTTCGGCTGGTACCGCATCGCCCTGTCGGTTCTGGCCTTCGGACTCATCTTCGCCGGCGTAGTCAAATAATGCTTAAAGTTCACTGTATTTCCAGCGGCTCCTGCGGCAACTGCACCGTCTTCGAGACGGAACAGGACGCGGTGATAATCGACGCCGGAATAACGCTGCGGGACTTCGACGCCGGACTGGATTATTTCGGCGTGAATCCCGCAAAACTGCGGAAAGTATTCATCACCCACCGCCACAGCGACCACATAAAAGGCGCGGGTCCCATCAGCCGCAAACACCGGATGTCCGTTGTGGCCGACAATTACACCCTGGCGGAAATTCACAGAGCCGACCCCAAAATATACGATGCCCGCGTTATGAACATCGGTTCCGACATGAGCGTGGGAGAGATGAATATATCCTCCTTCGCCACGTCCCACGACACCCAAACTTCCTGCGCCTACTGCGTCCGCACCGCCGACACAAAGGTGTGCTTGGTCACCGACACGGGAGTCATCACACCCGCCATCGCCGCCAACGTCCGGGGCAGCGACCTGCTCATTTTGGAATCCAACTACGACGAGGAAATGCTGGACGAGTCGAACTACCCGGCCTATCTGAAACACAGAATCCGCAGCGCCTTCGGCCACCTGTCAAACGGCGACGCAGCCGACTTCATCGCCGATTTCATCGAAAGCGGCGGCGAGAACACACATTTCTGGCTGGCCCACCTGTCGAGGGAAAACAATACCCCCGTCATCGCCAGGGCCCGCACCTGCGAACTCCTCCACAAAGCCCTGGGCGTGGACAAAAACATCGAGGTCGCCCTCCGAGACACCCCAAGCCTCACCCGTTGTCTTAATTAAGCGAAAAAACCGGCTCCCAAAGGGAGCCGGTTCGGTTATTCTTTTTCCTCCGCTTCGGCGGGGGGATTTTTTGTTATCAGCACGGTTTTGATTCGGCCGCGGTCCAGGTCAAGGACCTTGAAGTCGTAGTTTTCGTGGGAGACGGTTTCGCCCACCTTGGGTTGTCTGCCGAAGAGGTCGAAGACGAGGCCGGCGAGGGTGTCGTAGTTTTCGCTTTCCGGGAGGTTCAAATCAAGTTCCTCGTTCAAATCCTCCAGGTTGTATATACCGCTGACCCTGATATGCTCCTCGTCCAGCTTATCGATGGCGGGCGCTTCTTCCCGGTCGTACTCGTCGCTGATTTCGCCCACGATTTCCTCCAGGATATCCTCCACGGTGACGATGCCCGCAGTGCCGCCGTACTCGTCTCTGACGATGGCCAGCTGGGTTTTGCCCTTCTTGAACTCCGCCAGAAGCTCGTCTATCTCCTTCGTCTCCGGCACGAAGTATGCCGGCCGCATAATCTTCACCACGTTGAAGTTTTTGCGATTGCCGTTGCTTAAAACCGACAGCAAATCCTTGGCGTGGACGATACCGATGATGTTGTCGCGGGTCTCTTTGTAGATGGGGATTCGGGAGTGGCCGGTGCCGGTTATGACTTTCAGCAAATCGTCCAGCGTGGCGTCGGCGGGGGCGCAGTCCATGGCGGTTCGGGGAACCATAACCTCTCTGGCGATGGTGTCGTTGAAGTCGAAAATGGAGTGAATCATCTCCGTCTCCTCCGCTTCCAAAACGCCGCTCTCCTCGCTGTCCTCCACGATAAGCTTCAGCTCCTCCTCGGTCATGGTGTGCTGGGTGAAGTCGGCCGTGCCGCCGAAGGGCCGCAGAACCAGATTGGCCAGGAAAGTGATGAAAGCCACCGCGGGCTTGAAGGCGAACTCCAAACATTTGATGGGGGCGGCAACGAGAAGCGACAGCCTCTCGCTGTATTTGAAAGCGAAACTCTTGGGGGCGATTTCCCCGAGGACGAGGGTGACGAGACCGGTGATGACGGTGATGAAAATAACGCTGACGGTGTAGGCGGTGCCGCCGGAGAGAACGCCGTGCTTCTCAAGGAACTTCGCCAAAGGATAGGCCAAATTGGCGGCGGCGAAGGCGGAGGCCAGGAAGCCCACCATGGTGACGCCTATCTGCACGGTGGACATGAAGGCCGTGGGGTTCTCCAGGAGAGACAGAACATACTTCGCCCGCTTGCTGCCCTCTTCGGCCAGTTGTTTGATCCTCGTTTTCCTCACGGATATAAGGGCGATTTCCGATCCCGCGAAAAAGGCGTTCAGCAGAATCAGCACAAATACAAGTATAAGTTGAGCGGGCACCGAGCCCGAACCGTCGTTCACTTTACGTTATACTCCTAAAATACCGGGGCGAACACCGAATAGACGATGACGCTCACGATTATGGCGAAAATGCCGCCCCAAATGACTTCCCGAACGGTGTGGATTTTGCCTTCCACCCGGCTTTGGGCCACCAATATCGCCAGAATAAAAGCCATAATGCCCACGGCCACCTCTTTTTTGGTCATGTACATAATGGTGCAGGCCAGGAAAAAACCCACCGCGGAATGGCCGGAGACCACGCCGCCCTTTATGAGCAGTCCCTTCCTGCCGGAGATTTTCCAAACGATAACCAGCGCCAACAGCAAAATCATGGCGGTCACAATCACGATGGGAACGGTGGGCGACTCAAAGCCCCCGGCCTCCCGGGTGAAAATGGCCACTCTGCCGCCGCCCAAAAAGAGCATACAGCCCACCGCCGCGGCGTTGATACTGGCGATAAGCACGGCGCCGGCGGCGATATCCTTGGCGAACTTGGCCAAGGGGTGGTAGTCCTGGGTGACAAGGTCCACTATCGCTTCCATGGCGGTGTTGAACATCTCCGCGATCAGCACCAACGACACGGTAAAGAGCAGGATGAGCATCTCATCCCGGCTCAGGTGGAACAGCAGCGCCAAAATCAACATGAAAACCATCATTGTGAAATGGAACTGCATGTGCCGCTGGGTGCGGATGGCGTGGACGATGCCCTCAAAGGCATACTTGAAGCCGTTCAGCGGTGTGGTTATTCTGAATATTTTTTCGAGAAACTCTTTCATTTTAGACATTTTGCCAAAATCTCGTTTTGCAAAGCGAACATTTCCCGCTCCTCCTCCGGCTCGGCGTGGTCGTAGCCCAGCAGGTGGAGCGTTCCGTGGATAATCAAAAGGGTTATTTCTTCTTCCGGAGTCTTTCCCGCCTCCGCGGCCTGGCGCCTGGCGGTGGGCACGGATATGACAATATCCCCCAGGACCTCGTTTTCTTCCTCACAGGCGGCGAAGTCGGCGTTTACGTCGTCGAAATCCTCGTCACCCTCGTTCTGGCAGAAAGACAACACGTCCGTGGGTCTGTCCACTCCCCGGTACTCCCGGTTCAGTTCATGGATTTCCTCGTCGTCGGTGAACACCACGCTCACCTCCGCGCTGCGGGCGAGGTTCAGCTCATCCAGCACGGCGGAGCATATCTTTTCCGGGTCGATATTCGGAACGTCCTGACCCCGATTGTCGATGATAACTTCCATCACTTCTTCTCCGGGCTCGGCGCCGGCGGATCCGGGTACTCGATGCGGGCGTGGAGGGTGCCCTTAAGGGTTTTCATGAAGGACTCGCCGATTTTCCCCACGTCCCCGAAGGTGAGGGCGCAGTCGGACAGCTGGCCGTCCCGCAGTTTGCCGTCTATGATATTTTCGATAAGGAGCTCTATCTTCGCCGGTTCCGGGTCAGTGAGGCTTCTGGACGCCGCCTCAACGGAGTCGGCCAGCATAACGATGGCGGATTCCTTGGATTTGGGCTTGGGACCCCGATAGCGGAAGTGCTGCTCGAAGGCGGGATCCGGTTCCGCTTCCGATTCCGCGGCCCGGGAATAGAAATATGTGACGAGAGCCGTGCCGTGGTGCTCGTTTATGATGCTCTTAACCACCGGCGGCAGTTTGTATTCGTCGGCGATTTCCGCCCCGTCCTTGATGTGGGAGGTGATAACCAGGGCGGAGAGAGTGGGGTTCATTCCGTCGTGGACATTGACGCCGCCCACCTGATTCTCCACAAAGAATCCGGGCCGGCGGAGTTTGCCGATGTCGTGGTAGTAGGCGCCCACTCTGGCAACCAGAGGATCCGCTCCCACCGCTTCCGCCGCGGACTCGGCCAGGAGTCCCACGAACATGCTGTGGGTGTATGTCCCCGGCGCTTCCATTACCATTCGACGCAAAAGGGGCCGGTTTGTGTCCGCCAGCTCCAAAAGCGTCACGTGGGAAGTGATTCCGAAGAGCCGCTCAAGGGGCACCGTGGCGATGACGTACACGGCCATGGCTCCCAAGGGCACGATGACGGCGGCCCAGATGGAGGCTCTGATGTTTTCTTTGAGGGTGGCGGAGTCGATGGCCCCCAGCACCAAAACGAGGATGAGGCCCGTGGCGGCTGTGAGGAGCATCGCTTTAACCATGCTGCTTCTGCCCCGGATGTCGGAGATGGAGCAGACGGCGGCGAGCCCCATAAGGAACCCCTCCACCGCGAACTCGGAGTCACCGTTCATAACCATGGAGAGAACAACCGACAGGCCGATGGTGACAACGATGGAGACGTGGCGGTTGATGAGAGTGGCGATAAGCATACCCGCCGCCACCGTCCACATAACTCCCAGATACCCGGCCTGCTGAGGCGTGAAAGTTATGCCCAAAAGCACACCGCCCACACGCAGAGCGAGAGTGCAGAGGACGATAATTCCGGAAAGGAGAAGAAGGAGCCGGGTGTTTTCGTAAATCCACCGGCGGCAGCGGCGCAGATAGAAAATTACAAGGAGAACGAGAAGGGTCACGAAACATGTGAGAGCCGTCACGTTTTTGAGGTATGAGGAGGTTTTCGTAAGACCCAGAGCCTCAAACTTTTCCGTGTGCTCCTTGAGGACGGTTTCGCCCTTGGATATGACAGTGTCGCCCCGCATGATAAGCCGGTAGACCGGAGGGGTATCCTGCCGGGCGGCGTCCCTGGCCTCTTTGGTGCGGAGTCTGTTGTAGATTCTGTTGGGCCGCAGAGCGTCGGCGCAAACCTCACCGCAGGCGGAGGCGGCGTCCGGATCGTCTTTGTAAACCCGGGCGGCCTGGTCGAAGAGCTTGTCGGAGGCTACCCGGAGGTCGGAGCCGTCGGAGTTGATGGGTTTCGCCATGGCGTCGGTGACGGATTTGACGCACACATCCTCCATGGCGGAAAGGCGGTCGTCGGGAGTTTTGAGAAGAAAATCGAGGGTGCGGTCGGAAACGGAGGAACCGAGGGTGGTGCCCAGTCCGTCCCGGAGGGTTTTCAGGGTGCCGTTTTCGGAGCGGACGGCGCCTATGATGTGAAAGAGGGTTCTGACGGTGTCCACCGCCAGATTCGCCGCTTCGGAGTCGTGGTCATAGGATTTTTCCGCGGCCGCGGCGGCAAGGTCCCGCTTGGCTTTCGTCTGTTCCTCGTCGATGTATCGGACGGTTTTTGCGGCGATGATGTCTCTGTCGCTGACGTCGCCCACCTTGAGAGAAACCCTGGCGGGAATGAGGTGTATACACAGTAAAACGGACAGGCAGGCAATCGTGGCGACTGCCAAACCTGTCCTACCGAAGTCTATTTGCAAACGTTTGGGCTTACGCCGTGCGTTTGATTTTTGCTGTTTGAACAAATTCGGCTTCATAATAGCGAGAATCAGTTTCTCGTGCGCATTTTGCGCTTTCTCGCGGCTTCGGCTTTGCGTCTGATATCGCTGGGCTTTTCGTAATGCTCATGGGCTTTGGCCTCTTTGAGAATTCCGGTCTGCTGCAACATCTTCTTGAAACGCTTCAGCGCGCTATCCAAGCTTTCGTTGGGTCTAACCTGAACCTGCGTCAATGATATCCCTCCTAACGGTGACAGCATTGTTCAAATAAATATATCATGGAAGATTATTAATTTGTTTTCGTCCCGATTATTGTACCGGAAAAGTAAAGCAATGTCAAGTGATTTTAAAGGGCTTTAAAGATTTTAAAGTTGATTTTTTCACGATTCGGTATTATTATATAGTAGTGCGGAATACCGCCGCAAAGGAAACAACAATGGACAAAAAACAGGATAACTTTCTCAAATTAATCGAAACCGTTGCCGCTCTCCGGGCCGAAAACGGCTGTCCCTGGGACCGGGTTCAGACCCACATGTCCCTGAGGGCCTGCGCCGCGGAGGAGGCCTATGAGCTCATAGACGCCATCGAGGCCGGCGACGATTTCAAGACCTGCGACGAGCTGGGGGACGTGCTTTTGCAGGTGCTGATGCACGCCCGAATCGCCGAGGAGGAGGGCAAGTACGACATCTCCGACGTTTGCAAGGCCATAGACGACAAACTCCGCCGCCGCCACCCCCACGTTTTCGGCGCCGTTCACGTTGACGGCGTGGAGGACGTGCTCACCAACTGGGAGGAGATTAAGAAAACCGAAAAGGCCCACAAGGACCGGCACACCATTCTCGACTCCGTGCCCCGGCACATGCCCGCCATGGAAGCCGCCACGAAAATCCTGAAAAAAATGCGCAAAGCCGGCCACGAAACCCGAACCGCCGAGGAAATCGCCGGGGATATGGCCGAAACCGCCGCCGAACTGGCAAAAACCGGCGACAAAAAACTTCTGGGGAAACTCCTCTACGAAGCCGCGGCCGTGGGCAGAGATCTGGGGGCGGACCCGGCAGACTATTTCAACATGATTGTGGAGGCATCCGGCGTGAAAGAGGCGGACAAATGAGCGCGCCCATAGAACTTCTGGCCCCGGCCAAAAACTTCGACTGCGCCGTGGCCGCCATCGACGCGGGAGCCGACGCGGTCTACATGGGCGCCCCCGCTTACGGAGCCCGGGAAAACGCCGGTAACTCCGTGGAGGACATCGCCGCCGTCTGCCGCTACGCCCACAAATATTTCGCCAAAGTCTACGCCACGGTGAACACCCTTCTCCGGGACGAGGAGGTTGACGACGCCGCGAAGCTCATCTACGACCTTACCGCCGCGGGCGTGGACGGCATAATCGTTCAGGACCTAGCCCTCTTGGAGCGGGCCTTGCCGGATGTTCCCCTCATCGCCAGCACCCAGATGCACAACACAACTCCGGAGCGGGTGGCGTTTCTCGGAAAATGCGGCGTCAAGCGGGCCATTCTCGCCCGGGAGCTGAGCCTTGAGGAGATAAAGGCCATTCGGGAAGCCACCGATATTGAGCTTGAGTTCTTCGTCCACGGCGCCCTCTGCGTCAGTTACAGCGGCAGATGCTATCTCAGCTACGCCATCGGCGGACGGAGCGGCAACCGGGGCTGCTGCGCCCAACCCTGCCGGAACAAATACTCTCTGGTAAACGAGGCGGGCAGGGAAATCATCCCGGGCAAGCACCACTACCTGTCTCTGAAAGATTTGAACCTCTCCGCGCGGCTCGAGGATTTGCTGGACGCCGGCGTCACCTCATTCAAGATTGAGGGCAGACTGAAGGACGAAGCCTACGTGCGAAACGTCACCGCCTACTATCGCAAGGCGCTGGATAAAATCATAGCGAAGCGGGGTCTCAAGCGGGCCTCGAGCGGCGTCACCGTCACCGACTTCGAGCCCAACCTCGCCAAAACTTTCAACCGGGGCTACTGCGAATACTTCCTGGACGGCCGCAAAGAAAGAATCGGCTCCCTCGTCACCCCCAAAATGCGGGGCGAGTTCATCGGCAGAGTGACAAGCGGCGGCAAGCTGGGCTTCAGAGTGGACAAAGACGCTTCCTACCTCAAGGGCGGCGACGGAATATGTTTCATAACCAAAGACGGCAGAGTCACCGGAACCTTCTGCAACGGCTACAAAAACGGCCTTATTCTGGCGGACAAAACCGGACGGCTGGATCCGGGCACCGCGGTGTACCGCAACTCCGACAGCGAGTTTCTCAAAAAGCTCACCGCCTCGGAGACGAAGCGGCTCATTCCGGTCACTCTCCTTTTCGACGAGACGGACGCCGGCTTCACCCTCACCGCCGAGGATTGTGACGGAATCAAAGCGGAAGTCCGCGTTGACCGCGAAAAGTCCGAGGCCAACAACCCGGAGCGGGCGGCGGAGACAATCGAAAAGAACCTCACCAAAACCGGCGGCACCGTCTTCACCTGCGAGAAGTTCGAGAACCGGTGCGGCAAACCCTATTTCTTCCCCATATCCGAGCTCAACGGTCTGCGCCGGGAGGTCCTGGAAAAGCTGGAAGCGAACAGGGAGAAGGCCTATAAACCGGAGCGGCTGCCCCGGCGAAAAGACAACAGTCCCTATCCGGAGAGTGAGCTGAACTTCGAGGGGAACATCATAAACGACTCCGCCAAGCGGTTCGTGATGAAGCACGGCGCCAAAGTGGCGGAACCCGGCGCGGAGGGAGGCGCGGACCTTACGGGCAGACGGGTCATGACCACCCGCTACTGTCTGCGGCACCAACTGAATATGTGTCCCAAAACCTCCGATAAACCCTACACCGGGAAGATGTTTCTCGTGAACGATAATGTGCGGCTTGAGCTCGAATTCGATTGCAAAGAATGCAAGATGAACGTTATCTTGAGAGAATAATAAAGGGGCACAAAAAAATCCGCTCTTTCGAGCGGAATTTTTTGTGTATAAACTTACTTCTTGATTCTTCTCTTGATTCCCGCGAGAGAACCCAGCCCCATAAGGGCATAGGCAATCGTGCCCGGTTCGGGAACCTCGGTCTCCGGCCTGCCCATCATAAACCGCGCGGAACCGTAAGTGTTCGGAGTTGTGTTGGCAAACGAGTAAGTACCGCTGCTGTAAGCATGTCCCAGCACGATTTATATTTCGTCAACCGCGTCTCCGGTACCGAAACCGTTATAAACGGAGAACACGTTGTCGAAATCAAACA
>JAGDDM010000240.1 GCA_017958015.1 Abditibacteriota bacterium
CAAATGGGGTATGTCGTCAGCCAAGCGTGGACCGCGATCCGGGGGCTGGAGTTGTGAGCCTGGTTGATGAGGTACGACAGGGCGTCGAAGTTGGGGTTGGCGTTTGTCTCGAAGGGCTCGTAGGAGGAGGGGTAGTATGTTCCGCCTCGGCGGCGGACCTGAACGAAGATTGTGTTCATGTTGGCCGCTTTTACGTTGGCGATGAGACTGTCCGCCTGAGTGGAGTTGAAAAAGCCGTTGTGGTAGGCGTCCACCCAGTAGGCGCGAATCTCATCGGCGTGAGCCGTCGCGGCGGCGGCGGCGATTAATGTGAGAAGTATAAAAAATCGTTTCATAATAATGCCTCGTGTAATATTTTCTCTACAATATAATATTAAGCGAGAACGGGAAATTTGTCAAGGTTTTTTTTGCGGATCGGGGCAACCGACGGGTGTTTGGCAAGGGTCGAAATCTCCCGCGAAATCCTGACGCTGAGGATTGGGGCGCGGTATAATATTTTCGCTTTAACACATGCGCCGGCGGTTGCGTATATACGCGTTTCCTGTTATAATCGTAATATATATTATTGTATTTACGGGGATTTTAAGTGAACTTCAGCAAAATTTGGGAAGCCGTAGGCGGTTTTTTTTCCGGCATTTGGGAGGCGGCCGTCAACGTGGATTGGTGGACCGTAATCGCCTCCGCCGCGGACATCGTTATTGTGGCCTGCGTGGTCTATTGGCTCATGATGCTTGCCAAGCGCACCCGCGCCTGGCAGATTATTTGGGGCCTCGTTATATTCTTCCTCATTACGTACCTCACCGATGCTCTGGAGTTGCACACCATAAACTATCTGCTTCGGATTCTCATTCCCCTGGGTCCCGTGGCTATCGTTATTCTCTTCTTTCCGGAGCTTCGGAGCGCCCTGGAGAACATGGGACGCATGGCCAATATCGGCAACAAGTTTCCCCTTATGGCCAAGGAGGAGGTCACCAATATTATAGACGCGGTGGCGAAGGCGGCGGCCTCCATGAGCCGCAAAAAAACCGGCGCCCTCATCGTTATGGAGCGGGAGACGGTTTTGGACGACATCGCCGCCACCGGCACCAAACTGGATTGTCTTGTCTCCGATGACATTTTGGGCACAATATTCTACAACGGCACACCCCTCCACGACGGCGCGGTAATCATTCGGGGCAAACGCATATACGCCGCGGGCTGCACGCTGCCGCTGACGGTGAACACCGAGTTCGGCACCGTCATTCACACCCGCCACAAAGCCGCCATCGGCATGGCGGAGGTGAGCGACGCGGTGGTCATAGTGGTTTCGGAGGAAACCGGCACCGTGTCCATAGCCCACGAGGGAAAACTTTACAGAGACTACGACGAGCGGGATTTGACCGCTCGGCTGCGGGAGCTTTTGGTTCGGGACGAGGATCCCGGAAACCTCCTTTCCCGCTTTACCGGTATGTTCGGAGGTAAGCGGTGATGAGAAAAGATTTCGCCTATAAGATTTTGGCCCTTGTTGTGGCCTTCGCGCTGTGGGGCTATGTGAACGCCGAGCGCAACCCGAACATCAAACGGAGTTTCAATGTGCCCGTGACCGTCACGGGAGAGGGCGGCGCCGGGGCGGAAATAACCGGCGACAAAACCGTGACCGTGGAGATTTCCGGCAAAAAGGCGGTGGTGGATTCCGTGAGCAACGACGACATCACCGCGACGGTGACTCCGGGCAAGGAAACAATCAAAAAGGGCCGCCAAATCCGGATGCTGAATGTGGCGGTGGAAGTGAAGGGCTTGGACAAATCGAAGTATTCCTACGGCGCGAACCCCAAAACCGTTGAGGTGACGGTGGAATCGGTCATCGAAAAATCCGTTCCGGTGACCGTGGAAGGAGCGGAAATGCCCGCCGGTTCCACCTTCGGCTCGGTGAAGGCCAGTCCCACAATGGTGAAAATATCCGGAAAAGAGTCTTTGGTGAATGCCGTTGCAAAAGCCGCCGTTCGACCGGAAGCCGGAGTGAGCGGCGAGACCGTGGAAAATGTTGTACTCTTTGACGGCAACGGCAAGAAAGTAAAGGGTTTGAAAGTCACGCCGGATTCCGTTCGGGTCAGCATGACTTTCACCGAAAGCGACGTGACCAAAGTCGTTCCGGTCAGCGTAGTTGTCACCGGCAGCCCCGTCTATCCCGCCAGGATAATGGGTGTGGTTTCCGATCCCGCCACCGTCACCCTCAGCGGAAAGCTCCGGGATTTGATGAATATCGGCACCGTGGAAACGGAAACAATCTCCGTGGAGGGCGCCGCCCAAGACGCGGTTTCGGAGAAAACGGCTCTGTCCGTGCCCAACGGCGTGAAGATAAAAGGCCCCGACACCGTTCGGGCCACCGTTAAGATAGGAGTTGCGCCGTGAGGCTCAGGATCTTCGTTGTCGCTCTTATTCTCTGCGCCTCCGCCCTGTCCGCCGGCCGGGTAACCGTCACCGACGGCTCCTTTTCCGGCGGCAAACTGACTCTTAAGGTGTCGGTGGAGAAGGGCTGCCATATCGACCCATCCGGGTACCCCGTATCCGTTCTGGTGAACGGCAAAAAGTGCGGCAAGGTGACTCTGCCGCCGTCGAAGGAGCTGTCCGGGGACTTTGAGGTTGTCTGCGACGTCGCCGGGGAAGTTCCGACTCCCGCGAAAGTGGCCTTGGACGCCCAGCCCTGCGAAGATAAAATGTGTTTTCCCCCGGAGAGGGCGGAGTTTACGGTTGAGAAAAAGACCGAGTCCTCCCCCGTTACCCTCTGGGGCGCTTTCCTTTTGGGACTTCTTGTGTCCCTCTCCCCCTGCGTCTACCCCATGATTCCCATCACCGTGGGATTTTTCGCCGCCGGCGGCAAATCTTCCCGGCGGGAGCGGGCGCTTAAAGCCCTGCTGTACCTGCTGGGACTGGCGGTTTCCGCTTCCCTCATAGGCACCGCCGCCGCCTTCGCCGGTTCCGTGTTCGGAGCCCAGATGCAAAACCCCTACGTATCTCTGGGTATAGCCCTTGTTTTGGCTGTGTTGGCTCTCTCCATGTTCGGAGTCTATTCCCTGAACGCCCCCGCCAAACTTCAGGGCCTCGTCAAAGGCAGAAGCGGGTACGCCGGCGCTGTCGTTATGGGGCTTGTGGCCGGAGTTGTGGCCTCGCCCTGCGCCGCTCCCGCCCTGGTTGCCGTTGCCGCCGTTGCCGCCGTGTCCGGCTCCGCGCTCAAAGGTTTTTCCCTCATGTTCGCCTTCGCTCTGGGTGAGGGCATGATTCTCTTTTTGCTGGCTCTCTTTTCCGCGTCGATTCCCGCTCCGGGAGAGTGGATGGAGAGGGTTCGCAAGGTCTGCGGAGCCCTTATGCTGGCCGCCGCCGCCTGGTTCGCCGCTCCGATTTTCGGTGTTGACGGCGCCGCTGCCGCTCTGGGTGTCTTCGGCCTGGCCCTCTGCGTTCTCGCTTTCAAAAACGGCGTGGGGTTTGCCTTTGTGGGGTTCGCCG
>JAGDDM010000241.1 GCA_017958015.1 Abditibacteriota bacterium
CGGTTAATCTCTCCGGTCTCACCAACGAGCAGCGTAACACGGTGCGCAAAGTGGTTCTCGACTACAGCGACCTGAACAAAACCGTGGCCGAAGCTCTTTCCAAGACAATCGCCCAAAACGAAAAACAACGGAACTCGAAATCCCGCTGACCCTCTTCAAGAAAAAGAAGAGGGATTTTTTTGACTCACGCACAAAAAAAGCGGTCCCCGAAGGGACCGCCGATTTTTTGTTACAAATTATAGGAAGCGTCGAAGGCCTTGAGGTTCAGGTCGACGAACTTGGGTTTGACAAGTTCCCGGATGGCTTGGCGCCAGATTTCGGGGTCGATGTCCATATGTTTGGCAAGGGCGCCTATCATGATGACGTTGGCGCACTTAGCGTTGCCCATTTCCTGCGCCATATCCAGGGCGGGAATAAGCTCCAGGTTCTCGAAGGTGTCGCCGAGGCGTTTGTCGAGTTCGTCGGGCCATTGCGCCGCGCCGGTGGAGACGGTTATGGGCCGAATCTCCTGGGCGTTGACCATGGCCACGCCGTCCTTCTTGAGCAGATGCGCCCACCGCAGTGCCTCCACTTTCTCGAAGGACACGAGGATATCGGTGCCGCCTTCGGGAATGAGGGGAGAGTAGACCTTGGGTCCCAGTTTAACCTGGCTGATGACGCTGCCGCCCCGCTGCGCCATGCCGTGGACTTCGCTTTTCTTGACGTCCATACCGGCCAGCAGCGCCACGCGGCAGAGGAGTTCGCCGGAAAGGAGCGTGCCCTGTCCGCCGACGCCCACGATTGAGATGTTAATCACTTTATTCATATTCCGGTCTCCTTAATCGCTCCGAACTTGCAGACCTGCTCGCACATGCCGCAGCCCACGCAGAGGACGGGGTTGATTCTGGTGGTGCCGTCGTCGGCCACCTCGATGGCGGGGCAGCCTATCTTCAGGCACATCTTACACTTTTTGCACTTGTCGCTTTCCACGGCGAACTTGCGAACCACTTTGAGCCTGGCGCCCAACACGCAGGGCCGGCAGCTGACAACTACGCTGGGCTCATCGCTTTCCAGCTCCTCTTTGATGATGTTATAGGTCTCATCCAGGTTGTAGGGATCCACGGTGCGGACCCGATGAACGCCCAGTCCGGCGGCGATGGCTTCCACCCGTGTGGCGATGGTTTCCTCACCCATGAGTGTCTTGCCGGTGCCGGGGTTGTCCTGGTGGCCGGTCATGGCGGTGATTCTGTTGTCGAGGACGATAACGGTGGAGCAGCCCTTGTTGTAAACTATGTTGAGCAGTCCGGTGATGCCGCTGTGGAAGAAGGTGCTGTCGCCCAAAACCGCGGCCACCTTGCCCTCGTATCCGGCCTTGGCCAGACCGTGAGCGTTGCCCACGCTGGCGCCCATGCAGATAATGGTGTCCATGGCGGACAGGGGCGGGAAGGCGCCCAGGCTGTAACAGCCGATGTCGCCGGTGACCATGCATTTAAGCCGCGAGAGCGCGTAGAAAACGCCTCTGTGGGAGCAGCCGGGGCAGAGTACGGGCGGTCTGCCGGGAAGTCCGGTGATAGGCTCGGCCTTGGCGGGCTTTTCGGTGCCGTAGACTTCGGCGGCCATAAGGTTGATTCTGTCGGGATTGAGCTCGCCGATGCGCAGGGATGTCTCCGGGTCGCAAACCTTGATGCCCATGGCCCGAACCTGCTCCTCGATGAAGGGCTCGTCCTCTTCCGCGATGTAGAGCCGGTCCACGCTCGCGGCGAAGTCGGCAATCATCTTCTTGGGAAGCGGGTTGGTCATGCCCAGATGCAGGATTGAAGCGTTGGGGAAGGCCTCGCGGACGTATGCGTAGGCGATGCCGCTGGTGATGATGCCCACGCCGTCGGTGCCCTTCTCCAGGCGGTTAAACTTGCTTGTCTCGGAATAGGCCTCAAGGTCGATAAGCTTTTGCTCTATGCGCACGTGCATGGGTCTGGAGTAGAGAGGAACCGGCACGGTGTAGGGGATGTTCTTTTCGTACTTCTTGCCGTTTTCGGCGTCGCGCTTAAAGTCGCCCAGCTCAACGATGCCGCTGGAGTGGGAGACTCTGGTGGTGGTGCGGAGCATGACGGGAATTGAGAACTTCTCGGACAGTTTGAATGCCTCGATCATCATGTCGTAGGCGTCCTGACTGTCGCTGGGCTCCAACATGGGAATCTTGGCGAACTTCGCGATGTAGCGGTTGTCCTGCTCGTTCTGACTGGAGTGCATGCCCGGGTCGTCGGCGCTGACAACCACGAAACCGCCGTTGGCGCCCACATAGGCGAAGGTCATAAGCGGGTCCATGGCCACGTTGAGACCCACATGCTTCATGGTGGTCATGGACCGCTTGCCGGCGAAAGACGCGCCGATAGCCACTTCCATGCCCACTTTCTCGTTTACCGCCCATTCGCAGTAAACATCGGGATACTTGACGAGATTTTCCAGTATTTCCGTACTGGGTGTGCCCGGATACGCCGAAGCCACCGATACACCGCCGACGTAGGCGCCGGCGGCAATGGCTTCGTTGCCGGACAATATCTTTTTGTTTGCCATTTCAGCCTCTTTGCGATATAAAGATTGTCTCTATATTTTATACCCATCGGGCTTTTTTTGCAAGTTTTTTCCCAAAGTCGCGAAACCGCGACAGTTAAATATTGATAATTCCGCTCCTATCCGTTAAAATATAATTAACGACAAGTAAAGGGGAGATTCCTATGGTAATCGACACGAAAAAAGAACAGGAACGGGCGGCGCTCCACGGCGCCATATGGAACGCGGCCTGCGATTTGGTTCACGCCGGAGGCGTGGACGCCTGGGACTTCAAGTCCTACGTTCTGGGGGCCATGTTCTACCGCTACATATCCGAAAACCTGACCCGCTACATCGACGAAAACGAGCGAAACGCGGGCATGAAC
>JAGDDM010000242.1 GCA_017958015.1 Abditibacteriota bacterium
CACAACCGGCAGAGTGATATTCGGCGATGCCGACATCGATCCGGATTCCGATCCGGAAGAGGAAACCGTCGTTCCCGAACCCTGCACGATTGCCTACGCTCTTACGGGTCTCGGTTCCCTTATCGGAATGAAGAAAAAATTCGCAAAGTAATATTCGCAAAAAAAAGCCCCCTTCGGGGGACTTTTTTTGTGTCCGTGGCGGATTATAAAATCTTATCCAAATACTTCGACACGCATTCAGCCCACATTTCCCCATGCCGACGCAGTCCCTTGGGCGACAAATGTATTCCCTTGCCGTCGCAGTCCCGCATATCTCCGGTGAGGGTGTCCGTGTCGGGACCTTGCAGGGCCACGCCGGTGTCCCAAAGCCTCTGATGAACCGTCCGCATGTTCTCATCGATGGGCTCCTCCGGGCTCTGATAGGACACCTTCGCAACAAACCAGGGGAAGCACCAGCCCGCGGCTTCGTATGAGGCGTTAATGAGGCGATGCATGTTGCGGTATTCCGTGTCCGGGTCCGTGAGCTTCAGCCCCACGCTTGTCTCGCCTTGGTGCCAGAGAACAGCTCTGAATCCGCCCACACCGAATTGCTTCATCCGCCCCACCGTGTAGTCGAAAAGTCCGGGACCGCCGGGGAGCCACTGCTCGATGATGGTGGCGCCGTGGCCGGTGGAGGCGATGCCGATGGGGACTTTATACCGAGCGTACATGGCGTCGCCGAAGGCGGGATAGTAACTGCCGTTTCGGTTTCCCGGCTCGTGGACGCCGAATTGGGGATCGTTGGCGAGACGCCACATTTCGCCGTCGAAGCTCGACACCATTCCGCTTTTCTGGATTATCTGATACTGAGCCGAGTTCACGGAGTTGGACTGGCCCGCGCCGATGAACACTTCCCCCACTCCCACGTGGGCGATTGTCCTTTGAGCGGCGACCTTGCTCCCTTTGTATGCCGTTACGGTGACGGTGTACCAGCCCCCGGCGGGAACGGGAACGGTCTCATCGAAGGCGCCGGTGATTTTGTCGAAGGGAATGTCGAATGTCCTATCTATACGCCCTTTCAGTCCGTTTCCCGCAATCCTCCCTTTCAGGGCATCATAGGCGATGTTCGTGTCGCCGCGAAAACTCACCGCTCCCCCGTATTTCGTTTTCCGCTGAAACACGGTGTAATTTTGGGGCGTGAGGAGATTCAGATCGGAGCGGAGTTCCGCCGCCGTCTTTGTGTAGCGGTCGTATTCCCCCCGTTCAGCTTCGGTCATGGGACGAATCGTGATTGAGCACGCGCCCTCGGCGGTTGCGTAGGGAGTGTCTCCCTCAACGGAAAAGGAGAAGCCGTCGCAGACAATGAGGCTGCCGCCCCCCAAAAAAGCGGCCTTGCGGAAGTTGTGCACCGGCACCGGCATGGGAGCGTAGCGGGTATCGGGGGTGCGAATGACGGGAGCCAGCGGAACAAACACAAACTTCCCGCCTTGGGCTCTCACGTCGATTTTGTCTTTTTCGAAGGTATAGACAATCTTGCCCGCGTCGGTAATAACCGTGACCTGCGAACCGGAGACGGTCGCTTTGCCCTTCACGGCATCCGCCGAACGGACAAACTCGAAGCCGCCGCTCACAAGGGACGCGAGGTTGCCCCCATCGTCTATCGCGGCGGTGTAGTTTTCGCCGGTGAAAGAGGTTGCGTGGGCGACAGAGGTAAGAATAAAAATCGCAAGTAAGAGAAAATATTTTCGCATGTATCTTTATTTTAGGTGTCAGGGGTCAGGGGCCCGGGGTCAGGGAATGTGTCGGCAAGCCGACGGATTCTACCAATCCACATTACAATGTAAGTTTTATAATCCGTTCGCGAAGCGAACACCGCCACGCGCCAGCGAAGCGAAGCGCACATCACTTGCTCGAAGAGCAAACATCATTAGCGAAGCGACATCACCCGCCCGCAAGGGCGGACATCACTCGCGTGTCCGATAAAGACAACGTACTTTACAAATCACGCGAACTTATATCAGAGAACCTTGTCAAGATACTCGGAAACGCGCTCCGCCCACATCTCGCCGTGCTTTTTGAGGCCCTTTGGCGACAAATGTATTCCTTTGCCCTCAAAGTCGCGCATATCGCCGGTAAGGGTGTCCGTGTCGGGGCCCTCAAGGGCGACGCCGGTGTCCCAAAGGGTTTGGTGCACCTGCCGAATGGGATCGAAGGAGGGGTGCTCCGGGCTGCCGTAGGAGACTTTGGCCACGAACCAGGGAAACTCCCAACCCGCGTCCCGGGTGGAGGAGCGGATTATACGGGTCATGTTCTCCACCTCCGTGGGTACGTCGCATATCGCGTTTGTCTCGCCCTGGTGCCACAGCACCGCCCTGAAACCGCCCCTGCCGAGCTGATTCATTCTGCCCAGCAAAAACTCGTACATGGCGCCCCGCCCGTGGCCGGGATAGTTCTCATCCGCCACCGCGTCGGGGAGCCACTGCTCGATGCTGCTGCCGCCGTGTCCCGTGGATGCCACGGCAACGGGAACCTTATACCTGCGGTAGAGGGCGTCACCGAAGGCCGGGTAGTAACAACCGGCCACGCTGTCGTCGTGGGTGCCGGTGAAAGGCGAGCTGCCGGGCTGCCACTTTTCGCCGTCGAAACAGACGACCATGCCGGTTTCGCTCTTTATCTGGAACTGTCCGCAGTTGGTGGAGTTGGACTGACCGGCGCCGATAAACACCTCCCCCACGCCCACGTGATTGATAATCTTTTCCTTTATGAGCTTTCCGCCCTTGCATGCGCGGATTGAGGCTTTATACCAGCCCCCGGCGTCGGCGCGGAGACTGCCGTTGAAGGCGCCGGTGGATTTGTCCGCTTCGATTTCGTCGCCCACGTCAAACTCACCCTTCAGGGACTTGCCCCACAGCCTTATTTTCACCTTGTCGCCCTCGGTTTTGCCGGCGAATCTCACCACGGTTTGATACGCCCGGTCCCGCTGGAAAACCCGGTACTCCGTGGGCGAGTACACCGTCAGCTCCTTACAGGGAACCTTGGCGGCGGTGTTGTAGCCCTCGGTGTCCGCGGGAGTGTTGACTCTGGGGGTCAAGGTGATATCGGTGCCGTATGTCCACGACCACCAATTGACGGTGATTCCCTCAACCAGGAGGTTGCGGGAGCCGCCGGGGAAGAAGGCGAAGCGGTCAAAACAATCCATGGCCATGGCCGCCGCGTGCCAGCTGAGGTCCGGTCTGCGGGCGAAAGCCGTGGGAGTAAGGCGGATGTTGTACTTGGCGGAGTCGGACTCCGTTTTGATATTTACGTTCTTATCGGTAAAAGTGTAGGTGATTTTGTACTTCTCCCCGGTGACGGTGAGAACGTTGCCGGAAGCGGTGACTTTGCCTCCGGGCAGCTTGTTCAGGTTCGTCCCCGGCTCCGCGGCGCAGCCGCCCTCGCCCACAAGGCACTCCGTCCCCGCCAGTTTAAAAGATGACATCTCGCCGCTGTCCGTCACAACCGCCCGGTACATATTCCCCTCGGCCAGGTAGCCCTCGGCGGTTTTCGTTAATGTAGCGGAGTGCGCGGATACGCAGAGAGCGGTTATCGCGAGAACGTAGATAATTCTTTTCATGGTTTCTCTCTCATTTTTATTAGGGATCAGGGGTCAGGGGCCTGGGGTCAGCGAATGTGTCGGCAAGCCGACGGATTCTACCAATCCACATTACAACGTTAATTTTATAATCCGTTCGCGAAGCGAACACCGCCACGCGCCAGCGAAGCGAAGCGCACATCACTTGCTCGAAGAGCAAACATCACATCGCGAAGCGATACATCACCCGCCCGCAAGGGCGGACATCACTCGCGTGTCCGATAAAGACAACATACTTTACAAATCACGCGAACTTATATCAGAGAACCTTGTCAAGATACTCGGAAACGCGCTCCACCCACATCTCCGCGTGCTTCCGCAGTCCGGCGTCCGTAAAGTGGGCGTCGTTGCCCCCGGCGTTCCTGTACTCCGGACCGATTCTGTCCGTGTCCGGTCCCGGCAACACGGTGCCGTTATCCCAAAGTTTTTGGTACACGCTTCTTATGGCGTCGTCGGATTGGGTTTTCAGGTCGTTGTATGAGGCTTTGGCGGCGATGAAGGGGAAGGAGAAACCGGCATCCCGCTGGGCGGAGCGCACAACCAGGGTCATGGCTTCAACCTTTTGGTTCACGTCGCAGCGGATATCCCGCTCGCCCTGGTGCCACAGCACGGCCCGAAATCCCCCGGGGCCCAGGGAGCGCATTCGGCTCATCATCCAGTCGTAGTGACAGCCCAGCTCCGGGTGGTGGAGCGGATGGGGCTCACCGCCGGGGACCCATTCGTCGATG
>JAGDDM010000243.1 GCA_017958015.1 Abditibacteriota bacterium
CGGTTAATCTCTCCGGTCTCACCAACGAGCAGCGTAACACGGTGCGCAAAGTGGTTCTCGACTACAGCGACCTGAACAAAACCGTGGCCGAAGCTCTTTCCAAGACAATCGCCCAAAACGAAAAACAACGGAACTCGAAATTCCGTTGACCCTCTTCAAGAAGAAGAGGGATTTTTTTTTGACTCACTCACAAAAACAGACGGACGCCGGAGCGTCCGCCTGTTTTTTTTATGTCTTTATTTCACCCGCATGCCGGTGACGGTGACGAGGGCGACTCGGTTGCCCAGGTCGTCGGTAACGTGGACCAGGAAGGTGCAGGTGGTTTTACCGTACTTAATTTTCTCCGACTCGGCAAAAAGTTTGGTTCCCCGCACGGGGCCCAGGTAGCAAATCTCGCTGGTGAGGGAGACGGTGAGTTTCTCCGGTGTATTGGAGGCCACGGCGAAGGTGAAGTCGGCCAGGGTGAATATGGCCCCGCCCATGACTCTGCCGGCTGCGTTAAGATGTTTGGGCTCGATGGTGATGGAGCACTTTGCGTAGTCCTCCCCCACCGCCTCGATGACGCAGGATGCCGCTTCGGTGGCGAATCGGTCTTTTTCGAAGTATTCGTTTGCTTCCGCGACGGTGTTCACGTCAGTCTCCTATCCGCACCACGGCGTAGCTCTTCTTGCCCCGCCGCAGGAGCATAATCTTGCCGCCGATGAAGTCCTTGGCGGAGGGCTGATAATCGATATCGCTGACCCGTTCGTTGTTGATATACACGCCGCCTGCGGGAATCTGCCGCCGTGCTTCCGACTTGGAGGCCAGGAGCTTGGACTCGGCGCAGAGGGTCATTATGCCCGGCACGTCGTCAACGGAGCCGTAGGAGATGGCCGGAGCGGACTCAACCGCCTGAAGAAGGGTCTTGAGGTCCACTTCCCGAAGGTCGGAGCCTCCGAAAAGGGCCTTGCTGGCGGCCACCACGTTGTCCGCGTCCGCCTTGGAGTGGACGATTTCCGTCATGGCGTAGGCCAGCGCCTGCTGAGCCTCTCTCCGCTCGGGAGCGGTCTCCACCTTATTTGCCAGCTCGGCGATTTCGTCCAGGGTGAGGAAGGTGAAGTTAAGAAGATATCTGATTACGTCCCTGTCGTCGGAGTTGACGAAGTACTGATACAGGGCGTAGGGAGAAGTCATTTCCGGGTCAAGCCAAACGGCGTTGCCTTCGCTCTTGCCGAACTTCACGCCCGCGGCGGTGGTGACGAGGGGGAAGGTGATAACGTTCAGCTGCTTGCCGCTGCGGCGTCTGGTGAACTCCATACCGCCGGTCATGTTGCCCCACTGGTCGGCGCCGCCAACCTGCATGGCGCAGTCGTAGTTCTCGCTGAGGTAGTAGAAATCGGAGGACTGGAGCAGCTGGTAGCTGAACTCGGTGTAGGAGATGCCGCCGTCTTCTCTGCCGATGCGGCTCTTGACGCTGTCTTTGGCCATCATGGCGGTGACGCTGAAGTACTTGCCGATGTCCCGCAGGAACTCGATGGCGCTGACTTTGCCGAACCAGTCGTAGTTGTTGAGAACCTTTATCTCGTAGTCTCCGGCGATGCGCTCGATCTGGCCGCGGATGCTCTCCACGTAGCCCCGAACGGTCTCTTCGGTGTTGAGGACGCGCTCGCTCTTTCTGCCGCTGGGGTCGCCGATGAGGCCGGTGGCGCCGCCCACCAAGGCGATGGGCTTGTGGCCGGCTTTGGCGAGGCGGATAAGCGACAGCAGGGGCAGAAGGTGCCCCACGTGGAGGGAGGGACCGGTGGGATCGAAACCGGCGTACATAACCGTGGGCTTTGCCAACGCTTCCGCCGCGCCCTCGGTCTCCTGAAAGATAAGTTTTCTTGCTTTGAGTTCTTCGTATATATTCATAAAATTATCCTCTCGATATTTTACATTATTATACCCTTTTTCCGCCCCGCTTGCAACCTTCGGCGATATGGGGTAAAATTATTGTATGAATAAATATAAAATCACGGTTTTGATTTGCACATGGAACAGAGCGGACGTCATCGGCCGCTGTTTCGACGCGTTGGAAAAGCAGACCCTGGGGACCGACAACTTCGAGGTCCTTATCATCGACAACAACTCCACCGACAACACCGCCGCCCTTGTGAAGGAACGGGCGGAAAAGGGTCCTCTGCATATCCGCTACGTCCTCGAGGACCGTCAGGGACAGAGTTTCGCCCGAAACAGAGCCCTGGACGAAGCCCGAACGGAATACGCTCAGTTCCTTGACGACGACTGTCTGGCCCGGCCCGACTGCCTCGAGCTGATGTACAACGCTCTGTCGGAAACCGGCGCGGACATCGTTTGCGGCAAAACAATCAACATCTACCCGGACACCATGCCGAAAATCATCGAGTACGGCATGCCCTACGTGTTCCCCACATACACCGGCAAGCGGCGGGTGATGCCCAACGCTCTGGGCACCACCGGCAACATGGGTCTCAAAGTCGCCTTCGCCCGCGGGATACGGTTCTCCAAAGAGCTGGGCTACGTGGGCAACAAGAAAGTGGGCGGCGAGGACACGGACTTCTGTCTCCGAGCGCGAGCCGCCGGCGGCGTGTTCGTGGTTGAGCCCTCCTCAATCTGCGACCACCTGATTCAGGCCCACCGCATAAACTTCCCTGACCGCTGGCGCACAAGCTACGCCTACGGCATCATGCGGGCGCGGATAGCCGTTAAGGAACGGAAGATGAGCGCCCCCAAACGCCTCGCCATGTTCGCTTTCCTGGCGGTGACGGCGGCGATTCAGGCGCCCTTCGTGCTTGTTTCCTTCCTTGTTCCCCACTACGCCCTGCGGAGCTTCCTGCGCTTTGCCCGCTACTGCGGCAGGGCCCACGGATTTTTGAAACCGGAAGATTGAAAGGATTGAAATGAAAAAGCGTGATGTTTTGATATACGCCCTCATCGCCCTCGTGGGGCTTATTGTGGGCCTGAAGTACGCGGCAGCCACCGCCATCCAGCGCCACGAGTACGCCACCATGGGCATGTGTCTCAGGGGCTTCTCCTACGGCGAAATGATTCGCTGCGTCATCACCGACGACCGCTGCCCCGTTCTCTACCACACAATGCTCTTCGGACTCATGAAAGTAGCCTCCGGAAACATATTCGTTCTGCGGCTCATCTCCGTCATATTCGCCGCCGTCGGCGTGTTCTTCGCCGGACTCCTTGGGGGCAGGCTCAGAAACCTCACCGCCGGCGTCATGCTGGCGTCTCTCACCATCGTTTTCACCTGCGCCAGAACATACGGCATCGACGTGCGGGTCTACGCCCTGCTCACCACCCTCTCTATCATCGCGCTGTACATGTACACCCTGCGGTGGGAGAATATGGGCAAGGAGAGTTTGCGTAATCAGGCGTGGATGGGCATCGTTTTCGGACTTCTGGCCAACACCCACTACACCGGTATCGTCCTCATCGCCGCACTGTTCATCGCCGACGTTGTCCTCATAGCCGTGAAACGGAGCCGCCCCGGGGCGTTGTGGTCCTATATCATCTGCTTTGTGATGTTCATTCCCTGGGCAATCTGCGGCGTCCTCATGCCCATTCTGAACAAAAGCGCCTTCCTGGTGAACTCCGCGGCGGAGGGAGCCGTGCGCACCCGAAGCATCGCCAAAGTGTGGTACAAAGACAAGTGGCTGGATATGCGCATCACAAGAATGATTATACTTGCCGGCTTTGCTTGGCTGGGCTTCGTCCTCAGAGACATCATGAAAAAACGGAGCGTGGGTCCCCGGGGCGTTTTTATATTCCTCTTTGTGTTCTTCGTTGTGTTCGTGGAGTTCTACACCCGAAGGCCCCAGTCCAACCTGGGAATCCGCTTCTTCTGCCCGATTTTCGCCGTCGCGTTCCTCGCCTGCGCCGAAGCCGGCGACAGAATCATCCGGGGAATATTCAAAAACCGGGTTGTCGCGGGCGTCCTCACCGGTCCGGTGTGCCTTTTCTACCTGGGCTTCTTCATGCCCAGAGTCATGTTCATCGCAAGAGACGACGCCTACGACATCACCGCGGCGGGCAAGGCGCTGGCGGCGGAGCGGGACATCGAAAACGACGACGTGCTGGTCTACAACGCCCACAGATTCCTGGGCGCCGACGCCTATATTCGGGGCTGGAAGGACTACTACCTTAGCAAGCGGCCCAAGGTTAAGGTGGCCGCCGCCGAGGAGGACGCGGACCTTACCGGCATAAACAAGGTGTACCTCGTCCGCTCCGAACTCCTGCGGCCCGACGACAAGGTGATGACAACCGAGGCTAACATCGCCAAGGACTTCACCCTCACCGAAACCCGGCCTCTGCCCTACGACTCGAAAAACAATCGGATAGAAGTTTATATGAGAAAATAAGGTTTCGGCCATCGGTTAAAAGAACAGGCGCGCTCCCCGCGGGGAACGCGCCTGATGTTTTGATTCGAGCTATCCGAACAACTGTCCGGGGAGTTTCAGCTTTTCCTTGGGAGGAAAGCCTTTGTCGAACTCCCGAACGTCGGAGTCCTCCGCGTAATAGCCCTTGGGGGTGCGGTAGACTCCGGTAACGCCGGAAAGGTATCCCGGAATCAGCTCTTTGCAGAGGAAGAAGGAAGTGTCCGCGTCCCGGGGCATGTCGTTGTACCGAATGCCGAAATCCCGGGCACAACCGAAGCCGCTCTTGCCGTAGAAGTCGATGTTGCCCTCAAAGAGCACGGCGCCGAAGCCCATGCCGGCGGCCTTTTCGAGACTGTAATCGAGCAAAAACTTGCCGTAGCCCTTGCGTTGCAGAGCCGGGGTGACGCAGATGGGCCCCATGGTGAGCACGGGTACCTCGCCGCCGCCGTCCCGGTCAATGCGGGTTCTCATGAACATGTTCTGTCCGATGATAACCCCGTCACGCTCCATGACGAAGTCAAGCTCCCCCACGAACGCGGGGTCGTCCCGAAGCACGTGAATCACGTAGTGCTCAAGGCAGCCCGGGCGGTAAACGTTCCAAAAAGACTCCCGAACAAGGTTCTCCACCTGCCGGTAGTCGTCTTTCTTCTCCTCGCGAATGATGATGTCATTTTTATTCATTGTTTTTTCTCCCGAAAATTGTTGACGTCAATTGCCTGAGGCGGGAGATTCGATCGCGTCAA
>JAGDDM010000036.1 GCA_017958015.1 Abditibacteriota bacterium
ATGAGGGCAACGGCATCCGCACGGCTTTCATAATGTTCGCGGAAATGAAAGAGAACTTGGATGCTTTTTAGGCGGCCAATCCCCATCTTTTCAATACTATTGCCCATATCGACGAGTCGAAACTTAGCGGCGGCTCCGATAAGGGCATTACTCCCGATGACGTCAAGGCCAACCCGGATTTGCTTGAGGACTTCGTTGAGCAATTCTCCGACAAGGAACTGGCGGAGGTGGTGACTCTCCACACCCGGGAAGTGCCGGGCACCTGCAGCTCCATAGGCCGGGTTGACAGGCTGGGATTTTCCGGTCTCCACACCTTCGACGGTCCCTGCGGCGTGCGCATGAACGACAGCGACTCCACCGCCGTGGCCTGGCCGGCGCCCATTCTCGTCTCAAGCACCTTCAATCCGAATATAGCCGAGAAAATAGGCGAGGGCGTGGCGAAGGAGAGTAAAGCCCGAAACCTGATGATTTGGCTGGCTCCCGGTCTCAACATCCACCGGAACCCCCTCTGCGGCCGCAATTTCGAGTACTTCTCCGAGGACCCGCTGGTGGCGGGCAAGTTCGCCGCCGCCTACGTTCGGGGCGCGAAAAAAGGCGGCGTCGACGCCACCTGCAAACATTTCGCGTTCAACAACCGGGAACGGAGCAGACATTACTGCGACTCCCGGCTGACGGAACGGGCCGCCAGAGAGATTTACCTCAAGGGCTTCGAGATAGCAGTGAAGGAATCTCCCCTGCGGTACATTATGACGAGCTACAATCTTGTGAACGGCACTCAGACGGCGGAGAGCAAGGATCTTCTCACTCACATTCTCCGGGAAGAGTGGGGCTACACCGGCACGGTGATGACGGACTGGGACAACAACTCCCAAACCTACAAAGAGGTCCTCGCCGGCAACAACACAAAAATGCCCTTCGGTTCCGTGGAGAACATTTCGGACGCCCTTATTCGGGGTGATATTACGAGGGAGGAGCTTAAGAGGAACGCCGTCACGGTGATGAGATGTCTTCTTCTTTGATGATTTCCGCGATCCGTTGCCGTAGGCGGCACCCGACCCGATAACCCGAAACCCGATATTCCTTTTATTTGCGCCGTAGGCGTATTATCCGGTATAATATTTACGTAATTTATCATATAAGGAGAACAGGACATGTCTTACAAAATAACTCTTATTCCCGGCGACGGCACGGGCTACGAGCTCACGGAAGCCACTCGCCGGGTAATCGACGCCACCGGTGTGGATATCGAGTGGGAAGTTATGGACGCGGGAATCGACGTCATGGAAAAAGAGGGCACCCCTCTGCCGGACGCGGTTCTGGAGAGCATCCGCCGGAACAAAGTGGCCCTGAAGGGCCCCATCACCACTCCCATCGGCAAGGGCTTCCGCAGCGTCAACGTGGCTCTGCGCAAGGAACTGGATCTCTACGCCTGTGTGCGCCCCTGCAAGTACTACGAGGGCATTCGCTCCCTCTACAAGAACGTTGACGTGACCATTATCCGCGAGAACACGGAAGACCTCTACGCCGGCGTTGAGTTCGATTTGGGTACCCCGGAAGTTGACGAAATCATCAAGATGAGCGGCAACAAAATCCGCCCGGATTCCGCCATTTCCGTCAAGCCCATTTCCGTCACCGGCACCCGCCGCATCGTGAAGCAGGCCTTCGAGTACGCCATCGCCAACGGCAAAAAGAGCGTCACCGCCGTTGCCAAGGCCAATATCATGAAGTTCACCGACGGTTTGTTCTACAAGGTAGCCCGTGAGGTTGCCAAGGCCTACGGCGCCACCTTCGAGTGGCCGGATTTGGAGCCCGCGGAGGGCGATCCCACCCTCGCCGACTGCGCCGGACGGGGCAAAGGCATCGTCTACAACGAGCGCCTCGTTGACAATATGTGTATGCAGCTGGTTCAGAAGCCGGAGCTCTATGACGTGCTGGCGCTGCCCAACCTCTACGGCGACATTCTCTCCGACCTCTGCGCCGGTCTCGTGGGCGGCCTGGGCGTGGCTCCCGGCGCCAACATCGGCGAGGACTACGCCGTGTTCGAGCCCACCCACGGCTCCGCGCCCAAGTATAAGGGCCTCAACAAAGTAAACCCCACCGCCATGATTCTCTCCGGTATGCTCATGCTTCGGTATCTGGGCGAGAACGCCGCGGCGGATAAGCTGGAAAAGGCCGTCTCCGAGGTTATCGCCGAGGGCAAGGACGTCACCTACGACATGAAGCCCGACAGAAACGACCCCACCGCTGTGGGTACCGCCGAAATGGCGGACGCGATTATAGCGAAAATGAAGTAAACGGAAAGGCTCCCGAGGGAGCCTTTTCCCTAAACTTTGAAAGGACACATTATGAAAAAACTGTTAGCTCTTCTTGCGGTTGCGCTTCTGACTTCCGCCGCGTACAGCGCGGACAAGTTTGCCGTTTCTTTCTGGACTCCTCCTTCTCCGCTGACGGAGGAGAACGTGAAGGATGTGGCGGACGGCGGTTTCACCGTCTACTACGACTATCTCCACACGGAGCCGGCTGAGCAGCTGCGGCTTCTTGACCTGTGCCAAAAATACGGCATGAAGGTTCAGGTGGTGGACGACCGCATCAAGCGGGCGGACCCCAAGGACCCGAACTTCTCCAAAAGCATACGGGAGGCCGTTGCCACCTACAAAAACCATCCCGCCACCTGGGGCTACCACATCATCGACGAGCCCTTCCCGCCGGTGTTCCACGACAAAGCCAAGATAGCGGCTGAGGTGCTGGCCGAGGACCCCAACCACGTGGCCTTTATCAACGTGCACTGCTACGGCGTGTCCTTCGTGTTCCCGGATCAGTTCGACAGAGGCGACCACGAGCGGTATGTGGACGAGCTTTTGAATATGAGCCAAATCAATATTCTGAGCTACGACCAGTATATCCTCATGGAGGACAGAAAGAACGACCTTTTGGGGCCCTACTTCATGAATCTCGAGTGCCTCCGCTCCAAGGCCATTCAGCACAATCTGCCCATGAACTCCATTATTCTGGACATCAAGCATTGGAAGTACCGGGACCCCAGCGACGATGACATCCGCTGGCAGGTGTACACTTCCCTGGCCTACGGCGCCAAGGGCATTCTCTACTTCACCTACGCGGTGCCCGGCGGCAACGATTTCGATTGGAACGACGCCCTTTTGGACAAAGAGGGAAACAAGACCCGCCGCTACTACGCCGCCAAGAAGATTAATCACGAAATCCTGGCCATGGGCGACACTCTCATGGGCCTCCGCTCCGTGGGTGTGTTCCACACCGGAAACATGATAGGAACCTCGAAGCCCGTTCCCGCGGAGAACCTGATTCGGCTCTCCGGCGGTCAGTTCGTTCTCGGTCAGTTCCTGTCCGACAACGGTTCTCTCTACGCCATGGTGGCAAACCGCTCCATGACCGACAAACAGACGGCCTATCTGAAGTTCGCCCAGGACGTTGACGTGTACGAAGTGGCGCCCCACGGCGGCAGAGGCTTCCGAACCGGCGCCGACAAGTGGCAAAAGACCCTTAATCCCGGCGACGGTGTGCTCATCAGAATCGAGCCCAGAGGTCCCCTTTACGCCAAGTGGAATTACAACAGCGAGTATATGCCCCGGCTGTCCGTCTACGCTCCCACGGCGGAGGACGTGAAGGTCGCCGAGGAAGCCAAGGAGCTCCTGAAGGGCAAAGTGAATATGTTCGTCATCGGCTCCGAGTGCGAGGATCCGGCCCACGTGGCGCGGAGACTGCGCTCCGACGCCTATCTCGTCATGGGCGATAAGTCCGCGTTTATGCCTTTCAGCAGGGATATGTCTAAAAAGCTGGCTTGGGCTATCGACCCCGCCGCCAAGGAGGAACCGGAAGCGCTGGGAGATACGAACCGAATCTTCTGCCCCGCGGCGGTCGTGAATGTTGATGACGCCGACGTGTTGGCGGACGG
>JAGDDM010000244.1 GCA_017958015.1 Abditibacteriota bacterium
CCTCGATACCCTTAATCAGGCCGTTGTCCACGCTCCACTGCACCTGCTCTCTGGCATAGCCGTAGTGGGGATGGGGATAGAGGATAAAGCCGCCGTCGGAAGCCAGCAGTTTGAATCTGTCCCGGTAGTAAACAGCGTTTCTCTGACCGGGATCTTCCGCCAACCAGTGATCGTAGGCGTCGGACTTGTAGTCCTTGGGAATGTTGAAAGCCACGATGTGCTCTTTACCGGCGATGCCGGTTTCCACACCGTAGAAATAAATCAAGCCGTACTTCTCCGCCAGGGGAGCGGCGGTTTTATGCAAATCCATGGGCTGGCGGTTCATTGTGCTTAATGTTCTTTCAACAATAGCCGTAGCCGAATCGGCGTCCTTGGGAAGCCACTTGCTGTCCGCGGGGGTGTTGGCGACGGCGCCCCAAATATTGCCGTGCTCGGTTATGGCCAAAATGTCCATACCCCAGTTGTAGGAATCCAAAACTCTGTCCTCGACGGTGAGGCCGCCGTGTCCCCAATCGGTGTGGGTGTGGAAATCGCCGAGCAGAACCTTTCTTCCGCTTTTCGTATCCGGGAAGCGGTTGATGGGCTTGGGATTGTAAAAGTTTTCGCTCAAAGGAATCGTTTCGGCAAAAGCGATGCCGGTAAGAGCCGTAAACGCCACAAGCGCCGCCGCGGTGATTTTGATAAGTTTCATGAATAAATATCCTCCGATTTGTATGTTTTTGGGATTAATATCTCTTTTTGAGCTTCGTCTTTGAGGAAGTCCACACGTTTTTGTAGGTGATAACGAAGCTGTCCCTGCCGGTTTCGTTCTTTACGAGAACATTATTGTAAGGCGGCAGCTCGATGTCTCTGCCGAGAACGCTCAGGCTCATGGTCATGGGGGAGAGGTTGCTTATACGCGCGACTCTGTTGCCTCCGCCGAGATTGATTTTGTTCACCTCGACGCTCGCGGAAACGATATCGTCAACGTCTCTTTCTCTGCCCCAGAGCATATTGTCGAAGTATCCCACGGTGCGGAGCTCGTTGCAGGCCTTAACAACCGCCTCGGCGGTGCGTTCTTCGGCCAGAACCAAGGTGAATGTGGCGCCCCGCGCGCCGTGGGCGTCGGTGTTGGCGAATATGCCCAGATTGTGCTCAAGGGCGTAGTCGAAAGCGTCGTACCATCTCCAGCCCGCTTCGCCCTTTGTGGCTCCCCAAGGCTCGTTCTCCGGAGTGTCACTTGAGCCGTTCATAACCTCGATACCCTTAATCAGACCGTTGTCCACGCTCCACTGAACCTGCTCTCTGGCATAGCCGTAGTGGGGATGGGGATAGAGTATAAAACCGCCGTCGGAAGCCAGCAGTTTGAATCTGTCCCGGTAGTAAACCGCGTTTCCCTGACCGGGATCTTCCGCCAGCCAGTGATCGTAGGCATCGGATTTGTAATCCTCGGGAATATTGAAAGCCACGATGTGCTCTTTGCCGGCGATACCGGTTTCCACGCCGTTGAAGTAAATCAAACCG
>JAGDDM010000245.1 GCA_017958015.1 Abditibacteriota bacterium
CTACCTCCGGGACAACATGGCCTTCAACAAAGAAAGCCTTGTACAGCGGGAGCTCAACTTCGCCATCGTTGACGAGGTGGACAGCATTTTGATCGACGAGGCCAGAACCCCGCTTATCATTTCCGGCATCGGCAGCCGCTCCTCCGACATGTACGTCAAAATGGACGCCATTGTCCGCCGGCTCTCCTCCAAGGATTTCACCATCGACGAGAAGGCAAAAATAGCCATGCTCACCGAGGACGGTACCCGCCACGTGGAAGAGCTCACCGGCTGCGGCAACCTCTCCGACCCGGAAAATCTGGAGCTCAACCAGTACGTCAACGCCGCCCTCAAGGCCCACGCGGTGTTCAAGAAAGATATCGACTACGTCGTCAAAGACGGTCAGGTCGTCATCGTGGACGAGTTCACCGGACGTCTCATGTTCGGACGCCGCTGGAGCGACGGTCTCCACCAGGCCGTGGAAGCCAAGGAAGGCGTGAAGATTGCCGAGGAAAGTCAGACTCTGGCCACCGTCACCTACCAGAACTTCTTCCGCCTCTACGACAAACTCTCCGGCATGACCGGTACCGCCAAGACGGAAGAGGACGAGTTCCGCAAGATTTACGCCCTGGACGTTGTGGAAGTACCCACCAACCGCCCCGTCGCCCGCCGGGACTATCCCGATGTGGTCTTTAAGAGCGAGGAAGGCAAGTTCCGGGGCATGACCGCCGAGGCCCTGAAGTGCTACGTGAAAGGCCAGCCGGTCCTTCTGGGTACCCGCTCCATCGAGGTCTCCGAGCGCATCAGCGAGCGGTTCATCTCCGAGCGGCTCCAGCTTTTGGGCGCCACCATTATCCTCCACGAGGCTCTGGACAACTCCAAACTCTCCGCCCAGGACAAGGACGGCTTCCACAAACTGCTGAATTTCAAGTTCTCCGAGCTGAATCTGCCCAGAATCACCAAAGTTTTCAAAGCCCTTGACATGAATCCGGACATGCTCTGCGACGCCAACATCGCCCTGCTTGCCAAGGAGCTGAAGATATCCCCCACTCACTACGACAAACTGCGTGAAGCCCTCAAAGAAGGCATCTACCACAGCGTTTTGAACGCCAAGTACCACGAGCGGGAAGCGGAAATCATCTCCGAAGCCGGTAAGAAGTACGCCGTCACCATCGCCACCAACATGGCCGGTAGAGGCGTCGACATTCTCCTCGGCGGCACCGGAGACCCGGAGGACACCGACCCCATTCCGGAAGAGGACATCTGCCCCGAGTTCAAAAAGTGGAAAGTCGACAACAAGGACAAGGCGGAATCGCTGCCTCAGAAGACAATCGACATTCTGAAACTGGGCGGTCTCTGCATCATCGGTTCCGAACGCCACGAAAGCCGCCGAATCGACAACCAGCTCCGCGGTCGTTCCGGACGTCAGGGCGACACCGGCTCCTCCAAGTTCTTTGTATCCCTTGAGGACGAGTTGTGGAGACTCTTCGGCGACAAGTCCAACTCCGCCCTTCTGGCCACCTGGCGGGAGGATCAGGCCATCGACGCCAAACTCCTCTCCAAGATGATTGAGCGGGCCCAGAAGAAAGTGGAAATGCACCACTTCGACATCAGAAAGCACGTTTTGCAGTACGACGACGTGATGAATGTCCAGAGAGAGACCATCTACGGCCAGCGCCGGGAGATTCTCTACGGAGTGGACCTGCGGGAAACAATCGTATCCCATCTCCGCGAGATGATGGAGAACGCCATAAACAACTACTGCCCCGAGTCCCACTCTCAGGCGGAATGGGACACCGTGGGCCTCTTCGGCTACGTGAACTCCATTCTCCCCTTGGAGCTGAACGCCAAGCCCGAGGACCTCATCGGCAAGAAGCACGGCGACCTCTACGAGTTCCTCTGCAACATAGTGGACAAGACCTACGCCGACAAGGAAGCGGAGGTCACCCCCGAGCTCATGCGGGACATCGAGCGGCATATCGCTCTGGATCTAATCAACCGCAAGTGGATAGACCACCTGAGCGCCATGGACTTCCTGCGGGAAGGCATCGGCCTCCGGGGCTACGGTCAGAAGGACCCCATTGTGGAATACAAGAAGGAAGCCTACGACCTGTTCCAGATGATGATAGACTCCATGCAGGACGACCTTTCCAAGATTATGTACCGGGTTCGGGCCCAGATAGCGGAGCCCAGACCCATGGCACCCGCCTTCCGCAACATCTCCGAGTCCTCCGCCACCGGCGTGGGCTCCATGAGCGGCGAGGAAGGCCCCGCCCAGAAGACCCGCACCATGCCCAAGGTTCGGGAACGGAAAAAAGTGGGCAGAAACGACCCCTGTCCCTGCGGCAGCGGCAAGAAATACAAGAAGTGCTGTATGCTCAAGGATGAGGCGGAAGATCAATGATAAGAGAAATCTTCGACAGAGCCTCCGCCCTTAAATCCAAGCTGGCGGAACTGGGCAAGAACATCGACCCGGAACGACTGCGGGACCAAATCGACAAACTGGAGTCCGACAGCGCCGAACCGGAGTTTTGGAACGACGCCGACAACGCCAAAAAGGTACTGAAGGAAATCGCCAATCTGAAGCAGACATTGGAGCCCTACGACGACATCAAGGAACGAGCGGAAATGGCGGCGGAGCTGGCGGAAATCACCGACGACGGCACCTCCGACGCGGAAGATTTGCGGGCGGAAATGGCGGAAATTGAGGAAGCCTTCGACAAACTGGAGCTGGACACCCTCCTCTCCGGCGAGAACGACGGCGCCAACGCCATTATGGAACTGAACGCCGGCGCCGGCGGCACCGAGGCCTGCGACTGGACCTACATGCTCATGCATATGTTCCTGCGCTACGCCGAGCGGATGGGCTACAAAACCGATATTCTCAACACCGTGGAGGGCGATGTGGCGGGCATCAAGAACGTCACCATCAGAGTGGCGGGCCACAACGCCTACGGGTATCTCAAGAACGAGCGGGGAGTCCACCGCCTGGTGCGAATCTCCCCCTTCGACGCCAACAAGCGGCGGCACACCTCCTTCGCCGCCGTGGACGTGATTCCGGAACTGGACGACGATATCGAGGTGAACATCTCCCCGGACGACATTCGGGTTGACACATACCGCTCCAGCGGCGCCGGCGGACAGCACGTAAACAAAACCGACTCCGCCATCAGAATCACCCACATACCCACCGGCATCGTGGTGAGCTGCCAGAACGAGCGGAGTCAGCACGCCAACAAGGACAGCGCCATGAAGGTTCTGGCCTCCCGGCTCCGGGAACTTGAGCAGGAGAAAAACGAACAGCGCATGGCGGAGATTCGGGGCGATTTGCGGGCCATCGAATGGGGCAGCCAGATCCGCTCCTACGTGTTCCAGCCCTACACCATGGTCAAGGACCACCGCACCGAATGCGAAACCGGCGACGTGAACAAGGTCATGGACGGCGGGCTTGAGCCCTTTATCCAAGCGTCTCTCCGAGCCGCCGCCAAACCGAAAGAATAGAAACACATACAGCAAAAAAAGAGCCTCCGTCAAAAGACGGGGGCTCTTATCCTATGCGATTATATGACAGTCTGGCTCCGTCCATGGCGTGGTCGCAGCCGCAGTGCTGTTCGTCGGGAATATTCTCGATCATGGCGAGAAGGAGTTTCGCGGACTTCTCCACGTTCTCCATGGCAACTCTGCCCACTTCCGCGTGGGTCACGGGGGTCACGTGTCCCTGGGCCACGATTCCGCTGTCGTAATCGGTGACGAGAGTCACGGAAGAATAGCATATTTCCTGCTCTCTGGCGAGGATGCATTCCGGATAGAGGGTCATATTCACCACGTGCCAGCCCATGTTCGTAAACCACTGACTTTCGGCGCAGGTGGAGAACC
>JAGDDM010000246.1 GCA_017958015.1 Abditibacteriota bacterium
GGCGCTCATAACCACCCGCGCCCCCTCTTTGATGAGCCGCAGGGACCCGGCGTTTCGGGGGTCGTCCACGTTGCCGGGCACGGCGAACACCTCTCTGCCCTGTTTTCGGGCGTAGTCGGCGGTGATTAGGGCTCCGGAGTTGGCGGGTGCGCCTAGGACGAGAACCCCGTCGGAGAGTCCGCTGATGATTCTGTTTCGCTGGGGGAATGTCCAGTTGGTGGCCCGGAACCCTATGGGATATTCGGATATGACCGCCCCTGTTTCGGCGATTCTGTCGTAGAGTCGGGCGTTTGTGACGGGGTAGACGATGTCGATGCCGCAACCCAGAACAGCGATTGTAATTCCTCCCGCCGCCAGAGCCGCTTCGTGGGCCGCCGTATCGATGCCCGCCGCGCCGCCGCTGACGATGACGATTCCCGCTCTCGCCGCGCCGCCGGCCACTTCAGCTGTGATTTTCCTGCCGTAATGGGTATGCCGCCGGGACCCCACCACCGCCAAAGCGTCGCCCTCGCAACGGGTTATGTCGCCACGAACAAAGAGCAGCGCCGGCGGGTCTTTTATCTCCGCCAGCTTCGCCGGATAACGCTCATCGGTGAAGGGAACGAGATCGATATTCAGTTTTTCGACCGTCTTCAAATCCCAATCTATGTCCGCCGCCTTTGCCGCCGCGATTCGAGCCTCGATATCGCGGATTTTGAAGGGCGCCAATGACTCCGGCGGCGCATCAAGAACCGCCTCCGGTGAGCCGAAGGCGGTTAATAATTCTCGCGCCGGTCCGGCTGTGAGCATTATTCTCGAAAATCTCAGCCAAGCCGATAGCGATTGTTTGTCCATTTTCCGTCACATGCCGGGAGGAGCCGGAGGCATCTCGTTGTCGTAGTTTGTGTTGTTGGTGCCGTTGTTTCCGGAACCTCCGTTATTGCCGCCGCCGTTGTAGCCGGGCGGAAGAGGCATCTGGGGTCTTTCTCTTTTTTCGGTGTTGTTGTTGCCGCCGTTTCCGTTTCCGGAATCGTCGCCGACGTAGTTGTCGTTGTTTCCGCCACCGTTGTTGTTATTGTAGGTGTTGGTGCTATTGTTGTTTGTATTATTGTTATTGTTGCCGTTGTTGCTGTTGTTGCCGCCGGTGGTATTGCCGCCGGTGACGGCGCCGCCTCTGGAGCCTCTGCCTCTGCCTCTCTGGGAGGAGTTGTCGCCGGAGGTTCCGCTGTTCTTGGTGTCATCCTTGGTGACGCCTTCCGCGGCGTCGGAAGCGGCGCCGATGGCGGATTTGGGCGGAACGAGACGCTTGTCAACGTTGAAGAACCATTCCTTAACAAGGCTGTTGCCTTTGTAGTCCTTGGCGGTGACGGTGAGTTTGTATCTTCCGTTGTCCAGGGTGGACACCTTGCCTACGTTCTTGGAGTTGGAGGTGTAGGTGACGGTGGAAGTCAGATAGTCAACGGTATATTCCAAGGGCTTGCCGTTAAGGCTCATTGTCACGGTGCTGAAGTCCACGCCGCTGCCCGCGTCGTAGAGAGTGGCGGCGAACTTGAGCGGCGGAGCGCCGGAGAGATAGGTGTTGGCGAAAGGAACCTCGTTGTAGGAGATGGGCTCAACCGTATCCGTGGCGTCGGCTTTGAAGCTGTGGAGCACGCCGTCATCGGTCATGACATAGAGAGATTCGTTGTAGATAACCGGGGAGGACGCGGCGTCGCAAGAGCGGAGAGCGCCGTTGGTAACCGGCGAGGGAATAAACATGTATCTCCAAAGGAGAGAGCCGTCATCGGTGGAGAAAGCGCACACAACGCCCTTGGTGCAGGTGACGTAGAGAGCGTTATCCGTCAGCAGAGGAGCGGAAACGGGAATGGAGCCGGTTTCCGCCGGAGCCGTCCACTTCAGATAAGGAGCCTTCTTGTCTCTGGCATAGGCGTAGATTTTTCTGTCCTTGCAGGGCACGTATATGGTATCGGAGGATACTGCGGGAGTGGCGGAGACCTCGAAAGGAAGAGTTACCGCCCACTTGAGCTGGCCGCTGCGGAGGGTGAGGCCGTACATGGTATTGTGAACGGCCATGATAACCAGTCCGTCGGAGATGACGGGGGAGGAATCGATGGGAGCCATGGGGAGTCTGAAGACCCATCTGGCGCCCCTGCCGGTGGAGGCGCTGATGCCGTAGAGGTGGCCGTCCATACAGGCGGCGACGAGAATGCCGCCGGCCATGGCCATGCTGCCGGAGAAGTCGTCTCTGCCGGTGAAAGGCTTGTTCCACACGGTGTCGCCGGTTTCCGGATCGATGGCGTAGACGGCGTTGTCATTGGTGCCGAAATAGAGCACATCGTCCACAACTATGGGCGAGCAACTGACGGAGCCTCTGGTCTGGAAGGCCCACTTGAAAGTGCCGTCCTTGATGTCGATACAGTAAAGCTTGCCGTCGGTGGCGCCGAAGTAGAGCTTGCCGTTGTGAAGAAGCGGAGTGGCCTTGATGGTGCCGGAAAGAGTTCCGTCAACGGGATAGGCCCACTTGAAGGAGCCGGTCTTCACGTCCACGGCGTAGACTTTCTCACCGGAAGTTATGTAGGCGATGCCTTCGGATATAATGGGAGCGGAAGCGTTGTTGTCGTACCTGTTGGTGACGAACTCCCAGTTCATGGCGAGGGGCAAAGTCAGAGAGCTTTCGCAGTAGCTGTTCTGCTCCGCGTTGCACTTGCTCATGACCGTGTCGCCGTAGCAAACCCCGGCAAAAGAAAGAGCCGCGATTAAGGCAATCGCCGTAAATGCGCGTTTAAGAATCATAGTGTCCTCCGAATACTATTCTCATTCAACTATAATTATACATTCCGACGCCCGCAATGTCAATAATAAGAGACGAAATGACGCAAAAAATACCGCCTTTGATTATTAACGGCGGCGGTGATATAATTATTAGTGATTAAAATCGGGTGTCGGGGACGGTTCTTCTTTCCTCACACATACCTCAAACACATAGGATATAAAATCTTGTCCCTTCGGTATCTCTTCACATATCTCTTTAAGCTGAGCGGCCTCACCTTCGGCGGCGGCGTTGTTATCCTGGGAATCCTGGAAAACGAGCTCCCGAAGCGAAACGACATCACCGCGGAAGAGTTCTCCGACATGGTGGCCCTTGCCACATCCATGCCCGGCCCCATCGCCGTGTCCATATCCTGGCTCATCGGCAAATATTACCGGGGAATAATCGGCGGGATCGTAGCGGTCCTGGGAGCCGTTATGCCGCCCTTCCTCATAATCCTCTTTCTCACACCTTTCATCGTCAAATACGCCGATTTGCCGGCGGTTCACGGCTTCCTCGGAGGCATTTTGGCCGCCACCGGCGCAATGATCACCGTCACGGTGGTGGGCAACGTGAAATCCGCCCTGTCCGCGAACATTCGGAACCTTATCCCCTATCTTGTCATCATCATCATGATAGGATTTTTGAAGATTAACCCCCTCATCGCCATCCTCACGGCTCTGGCGCTGCAATACGCATTGGAGAAAACCGTAAAATGCTTGATGTAATAATCGACTTGGTGGTGATGTTCTACCAAATAGGAATCTGCGCTTTCGGCGGAGGACTGGCGGCTCTCTCGCTGATGCAGTACCACCTCGTACCCGCCTTCATCACCCAGGCCCAATTCGACCAAATCGTGGCGGTATCCCAGCTCACACCGGGACCCATCGCCATCAATGCCGCCACATACGTGGGCAGCCTCCGGGCCGGCGTTCTCGGAGCCGCCGCCGCCACGCTGTCTCTTTCCTCCGCCCCGGTAACAGGACTTATCATCACCTGCGCAGCGTTGAAGAAAATGACGCAGGAGCAGAGCGTCCTGTTCAAAAAGACATTGAAACCCGTCGCCGCCGGACTTCTGACACTGGCCCTCATTCCGCCCCTTCGGGCAACATACCAAAACGGCTACGGCGCCGCCGCCCTCTACGTGATTACCCTCATCGCCATGGTCCGCTTCCCGGTGATAAAGAAGAACACCTTTTTGCTCATGTTTACCGTGGGCCTGCTCGGTTCTCTAATCACAATAGCGATAAAATAAATTCGTTCGCCGAAAGGCGGACACCGCAATTATTCATTATTCAACAGCGCCGAAGGCGCGGCTTCATTATTCACCATTCATTAGAGCCGAAGGCGATACTATAGATTCCGTCGCCGCGAGGCGACACATACAGTATTCAATTAAAATGAAAAACCCCACTCGATGAGTGGGGTTTCTGCAAATATAATCTTGGCGCCGACCTATCCTCCCGGGGCCTAACGCCCAAGTACTTTCGGCCATAGTGAGCTTAACTACCGTGTTCGGAATGGGAACGGGTGGACCCTCACCGGCAATGACACCAAGAAATCTTGATGACTGTCCTTGTTTCTTGGTCGTAGTTAAGCGTCGCTTAACTACTCGCCTTCGGACCGGGAAGCGTTTGGACCCTCACCGGCAA
>JAGDDM010000247.1 GCA_017958015.1 Abditibacteriota bacterium
ACCCTACCGCCTGAAGTGGCGGGCGCCGTCCTTTATAAACCTCACATGCCTGGAGCAAATGGTGAAGGGCATGCTGGTGGCGGATGTCATCGCCGTGCTGGCGGGAATAGATATTATTTTGGGGGAAGTGGACAGGTAGGTTTATATAATTCCTCCGCGAAGGCGGACACCGCGCCCAATAACCCGATAAGGATACGCGCCCCAGGCGCCTACAATATCTCGAAGAAAGGAGCAAAACATGTTTAACGGCAAGAAATTCCGTCCGTTGCTGACGGCGGTCTGCGTCATTTTGGGCGGACTGGCGGGCAGTTGGGCTGCGGATTGGTACGTTGAGGCCATGCGGGTTTATCTCGCGGACGGCGCGCATAATTTCATATGGTTTATACCCCGCGTTCCGGCGGAAGTCACGAAGGCGGACAGCATAACTCTCCATGTGCTCGCAATAATTCTCGGCGCCATGATAGGTTTCGTCATCGAGCGTCTCGTTTTCATCGAAATCATGCGCGCCAAAAAGTTCTGGCTGCGCAAAAAGCCCCAGGACAAAGCCGCCGTCATCATCGGCATCATCATCGGCTTCGTCTTCACCGTCTGTCTCAGCATCATTCTGAACACCGCCGCCTGGCTGAACGCGGCGCTGGCTCTGGTTCTCTGCTACATCTGCACCATGGCCATGCGGAACATCGTGGGTCAGTTCCGGTTCTATTTCCCGGAGGAAAGGGACGGTCAAAAGAGCGAGGCGAAGAGCCACTCCGTCACGCCGAAACTGCTGGACACCAACGTCATCATCGACGGCCGAATCATCGATCTCTGCCGCACCGGCTTCCTTGAGGACCCGGTGTACGTTCCCAAGTTCATCCTGGAGGAGCTGCAGCTCATATCCGACTCCTCCGACACGTTGAAGCGGGCCAGAGGCCGCAGAGGTCTGGACATCCTGAACCGAATGCGGGAGGAGTTCGACATGACAATAGCGGACTTCGAGGGCGACGAGCCCGGCGAACCCGTTGACAGCCGCCTTGTGGCCGTGGCAAAGGCAAACGGCGCCGCAATCGTCACCAACGACTTCAATCTCAGCAAGGTGGCGGAGCTGCAGGGTATAAAGATTCTGAACATCAACCGCCTGGCAAATTCCCTTAAGCCCGTGGTGCTTCCCGGCGAGCGCATGCGGGTCACCGTGAACAAAGAGGGCAAGGAACGGGACCAGGGCATCGGCTATCTGGACGACGGCACACTCATCGTGGTGGACGGCGGCAGAGATAAAATAGGCGAAAACCTGAGCGTCATCGTCACCTCCGTGCTCCAGACCGCCCAAGGCAAGATGATTTTCACCAAAGTTGACGACAAGCCCGACTACAAAAACCGCAAAGGCGGGAGACACTATTAGATGAAACTCTCCGTGTTGATTGCCGCCGCCGGCAAAGGCACCCGCATGGGAATGGGCAAAAACAAAACATTGCTCCCCGTGGACGGCGTGCCCATGCTGGTCCGGAGCGTGTCCGTTTTCGAGTCAATGCCGGAGACGGATGAGATAATCGTAATTACCGGCGCCGAGGACCTTGAGGAGACTCGGCGCCTTGTGAGTGAGTACGGCTTTAAGAAAGTGACCCGAGTCGCGGTGGGAGGCTCCACCCGGCAGGAGTCCGTGGAGAATGGCCTCGCCGTCGTCACCGGCGACGTGGTTGCAATCCACGACGGAGCCAGGCCCTACGTGACTCCGGATGTTATCCGAGCCGCCGTGGAGGGCGCCTTGCGCTGCGGCGCGGCGGTGCCCTGTGTGTCCGTGACGGACACCGTAAAGTTCGCTTCCGGCGGCTACGTGAAATGCACTCCCGACAGATCCGCCCTCTACGCCGCCCAAACTCCCCAAACTTTCAAAACCGACCTTCTGCGCCGGGCATACGAGCACGCCCGGACGGAGGGCCTTTCTTTTACCGATGATGTGTCCGCCGTGGAGGCCATGGGGGGCAAAGTTGAGATAACCCCCGGCTCAAGGGAGAATGTTAAGATTACCAACCCGGAGGATTTGAAACCGGCGGAACGCTGTCCCCGGGTGGGCTTCGGTCTCGACGTCCACAAACTGGTTGAGGGCCGCAGGTTTATCCTCGGCGGAGTGGAGATTCCCCATGACAAGGGGCTTCTGGGCCACTCCGACGCGGATGTCTTGCTCCACGCGATAAGCGACGCTCTGCTGGGCGCCGCGGCCCTGGGGGACATCGGCAAGCACTTCCCGGACACGGACCCGAAGTATAAGGGCATCGACAGCGGACTTCTGCTGAAGAATGTTGCCGACCTGGTTAAGTCCAAGGGCTTTGAAATAGTGAACATTGACGCTACGGTTTCATGCCAGAAGCCCAAGCTCGCTCCCCACATCGAGGATATGCGCCGGAACATAGCCGCCGCCTGCGAAATCGACTTTTTCAAAGTCAGCGTGAAGGCCACCACCACGGAACACCTCGGATATGAGGGCCGGGGAGAGGGCGTGACGGCGCAAGCGGTTTGCTTAATAAGGTAATTATATTATATTGGGAATCGGGAATCGGGGCTCAGGAATCAGGGGCGGTGTTTCACTTTCGCGAAACGGATTATAAAACCGACACCGCAATGTGGATTTTATAATTCGTTCGCGATGCGAACACCGGAATTATTCATTATTCATTAGCGAAGCGACTTCACTA
>JAGDDM010000248.1 GCA_017958015.1 Abditibacteriota bacterium
ATGGACTTGTAGAAGGCTATGAACTCCTCTTTGAAATGATTAACTTCCGGGTATCCGAAAACCTCTCCGTTGGTAAGGGCGCCGCAGCGCTCGCCGAAGATTCTCAGTTTGTCGTCAAGCTCCGCGCCGGCTTTTGTACCGAGAAGATTGGAGCGGACGATTTCCGGGTGCTCGATGTTGGCGGCGAAACTGGATTCGAGAATCAGGGATCTGCCGTCCTCAAAGCGAACGAAGCCCGCGGCGTAGTCTTCCACCGTAAACTTGGTGTGGTCCCAGGAACCCATAAGACCCACGTGTCCGGGAGTGTTTCCTATCTTGGCCACGGCCATGCCGGAAGTGGTGATGGGTTTGGGGTTGCCCATGAGGTAGAGGGTGAGGTCGAGAATATGGACGCCGATATCAATCAGGGGTCCGCCGCCCTGCTTTTCTTTGTCGGTGAAAACGCCCCAGCCCGGGATTCCCCGTCTGCGGAGAGCCCAGATTCTGGCGAAGTAAATATCCCCGAGGATGCCGTCATCGATAAATCTCTTGAGGCACTGGGTGGGGCCGGAGAACCGTCTGCACTGGGCAATCATAAGCTTTTTGCCGGTGCTGTCGGCGGCTTCTTTCATTTTCTTGGCTTCCGCCACCGTTCTTGCGATGGGCTTTTCGCAGAGAACGTGCTTGCCCGCCTTCAGAGCGTCGATGGCCGGCTGCATGTGGACGTAGTTGGGGGTGCATACGTGGACCGCGTCAATCTCGTCCATCTCAAGCATTTTGTTGTAGTCCGTGAAGGTGTTCTTCACGCCGTACTTTTCCGCGGTTGTCTTCAGGGCGTTCTCGTCGATGTCGGCGAAAGCCATCACGTTTACGTTTTCAAGCTCTTTCACGGCCGGAAGGTGCGCCCAGTTAGCGATGCTTCCCACGCCTATGAATGCCACATTCAATTTCTTCATTGTTTTCTCCTTAAAACTCGTTGAGTTTTATTTCTCTCCCCGCTTCCGCGGAACGATATATTCCCTCGAGAATCCGCATGCAGTTTATGGCCTGCTCCGCGGGCACCGGCACTTCGGTGTCTTCCTCGATTGATTTGTAAAAAGCCTTAAATTCCTCAAGATAGGGATTCACTTCCGGATAACCGAAAACTTCCCCGTTTGTGAGGGCGCCGCAGCGCTCGCCGAAGATTCTCAGCGTTTTATCCAGCTCGGCTCCCGCCTTTGTACCCAACAGGGTTGTGCGGACGATTTCCGTGGGCTCGATATTGGCGGCGAAACTGGATTCCAAAACCAGGGATCTGCCGTCCTCGAAGCGCACGAAAGCGGCGGCGAAATCTTCCACGGTGAACTTGGTATAGTCCCAGGAGCCTTTGAGACCCACATGTCCGGGAGTGTTGCCTATTTTGGCAACCGCGGTTCCGGAAGCCGTGGTGGGTTTGGGGTTCCCCATAAGATAAAGCGTCAGGTCCAAAATGTGGACGCCTATGTCGATAAGGGGTCCGCCCCCCTGTTTTTCCTTGTCGATGAAAACTCCTCTGCCCGGAATTCCCCGCCGGCGGAGAGCCCAGATTCTGGAGAAGTATATATCACCCAAAACATC
>JAGDDM010000249.1 GCA_017958015.1 Abditibacteriota bacterium
GCCGTACATTTGCTCAAGGTGGTCGCGGCCTATCTCGTGGGGCAGACAGTGGGAAATGAGTGTCTTGTTGAGACATGCGATCTTGTCCGCGAAGGATGCCACCACACCCACGTCGTGGGACACCCTTATGATGGTGACGCCCTCGCTCCGCAGAGATTTGAGGAGTGTGTAAAGGTTTTCCGTTGTGGCCGCGTCGACGCCGGTCATGGGTTCGTCCAGAATCAGGAGTTCCTGCGTGTTCACCAGAGCCCGGGCGATGAACACCCGCTGCCGCTGGCCGTCGGTGAGGTTGCCGATGGGTCGGCTTGCGAGGTTCGCTATTCCCGCGGTCTCCAGCGCCTTCAAGGCGTCCTCCCGTTCCCGCTTGCCGGGCCGTCTGCCCACTCCCAGGCGGGCGAAAGTGCCCATGAGCACCGTTTCGTAGACGCTTATGGGGAAGGTGCGGTCGATTGTCATTGTCTGAGGCACGTAGCCTATCTTTTGAAGAGCCGATTCCGGGCTACCGCCGAATACCTCAATGGAGCCGGAGGTGGGGGTGATGAGCCCCAAAACCGCCCGCAAAAGAGTGGTTTTGCCGGCGCCGTTGGGTCCTATGACCGCGGTGAACTCCCCCTGTTTGACGGTCAGCGACACGTTGTCCAAAACCGTCATGCCGTCCGGGGCGGTCACCGTTAGGTTGGTTGTCTTGATTACGTCCATTATCTCGATAAGGCTTCCGAAATGAGTTTCAAATTTTCTTCCATGGCTTCGATGTAGTTGGGGGCGGTCAGCTGATTGAGCACAACCGCCTTCGTTCCCAGCTCCGCCGCCAGAGCGTCGCAGCCCGTGGGGTTTTCCGTGTCGGCGAACAAAGCTTTTGTGCCGGTCTCTTTGGCCTTTTTCACCAGCTCCGCCATATCCGCCGCCGAGGGTTCTTTGCCGGGACTGTTTTCGATGACGCCCACTTCCGTGAGGCCGTACTCGTCGGCGAAGTAGTCCCAGGCGCCGTGGTAGGCGGCGAAGGATTTGTTTCGGCGCTTCGACAGGGTGTCTCTTATTTCCTTGTCCAGAGCGTCGAGTTTCGATATGTATTCCGCGGCGTTGGCTTTGTACGTCTCCGCTCCCGCCGGGTCGATTTCGCACAGGGCGTCCCGAACGGCCTCAACCTGGTGCTTCGCGCATACCGGCGACAGCCACAGGTGGGGATTGCCGCCTTCATGGTGTTTGTCGTGGCCGCTTTTCTTAATCTCAAGTCCTTTTGAGGTGTCCAGCACCGTCAGATTTTTGTTGTTTGCCGACTCCACCGCTTTGTCCGCCCAAAACTCCAGACCCACGCCGTTCAGAACCAGCAGCCGGGCCCGGCAGATGGCGTTCATTTTGTCCGGGGAGATGCGGTATGTGTGGGCGGAGGCGTTGTCGGGCACAATCTGAACCACCTCGCACCGATCCCCGGCCACGTTCCGGGTGAAGTCCGCCATGGGGGCGATGCTTGCCGCCACGATAAGGGACTCAGAGTCTCTGTTTCCGCCGCAACCGGCGAGGCAGAGGAGCAGAAGAAGCGGAAGAATCCTTTTCACAGCACGTCCTCCCCGAACTCCGCGAGGATATTGGCCACGAGGTGGACCGGCAGACCCACCACGTTGAAGAAGTCGCCCTTGACTCCTTTGATGTACTTGGCGCCCAGTCCCTGCACCGCGTAGGCTCCCGCCTTATCCGAGGGTTCCCCGGTGGCCACGTATTTGCGGATGGATTCGTCGGTCATGTCGTCGAAAAGCACCTCCGTCTCGCAGGCGGTGCATATGCGGCAGGCCCGGGAGATAACGGTGACTCCGGTGACCACTTTGTGGGCTCTGCCGGAGAGCTTGCGGAGCATATCGAAAGCGTCCTCACCGTCCCTCGGTTTGCCGAGAATCTCGTCGTCCACCGCCACCACCGTGTCGGCGCCGATAACTATGCATTGAGGGTTGTCAACGAACACGTCCTGGGCTTTCATGAGGGAGCTGTACTTGACGAAGGCCACCGGGTCCGGAAAGTCCGGCATGGTGGACTCGTCGAAGTTGCTCACCTTCACGGTGAAATCTTTCGTTATAAGGGACATCAGCTCCGTTCTCCGGGGCGACGCCGAGGCGAGAATTATGTTCATTATCTGTCCTGAAGAAGTTTGAATATGGTGTAGGCCAGTCTGTTGCAGTCGTGGCGCACAACGTTGCTTTCGTTGATGAAGCTGCCGGTGACGGGCTTGTAGCCCATGCCCCGAACACGCATAACGTCCGGAACAACGAACTGCTGGCCGGTTTTTTCGTATCGTTTCAGAAGCTCCTCACCGGGTTTGGTCGTGTTCACCAAAACGTGGGTGAATACGTCCTTGGAGGAGTTGCGGGTGACGGCCCGAATGTGGTCCGAGGCTCTGAAACCGTCGGTCTCACCCCGCTGGGTCATGACGTTGCAGATATAGACCGTGAGGGCGTCCGTCTCCTCCAGCGCTTCCGTTATTCCACGCACCGTCAGGTTGGGAATGATGCTTGTAAAGACGCTGCCGGGACCGAGAATGACGCAGTCCGCCTCTTTGATGGCTTCCAGCGCTTCCGGTAGGGGCTCCGCGTCGGGATTGCTGAGGAAAATGCGCTTAATCTTAAGGGGCGATTCGGTGATTTGGGTCTCTCCCCGAATCTTGGAGCCGTCCTCCATTTCCGCCACAAGATCCACGCTCTCGGTGGTGGAGGGCAGAACCTGACCCCGGATGGCGAGAATCTTTCCGGCCTCCCGCACGGCTGTCTCGAAGTCGCCGCTTATCTTTGTCATGACGGCGATGAGCAGATTGCCGAAAGAGTGACCCTCGATGCCCTTAATCTCGTCTTTGAACCGGTAGCGCAGAAGATCCGTCATCAGGTCTTCCGAGTCGGAGAGGGCGACGATGCAGTTGCGGATATCTCCGGGGGGAATCATGCCCATTTCCTCGTGGAGCCGACCGGAGGAGCCGCCGTTGTCGGTGACGGTGACGATGGCGGTGATGTTGGATGTGTACCGCTTAAGACCCCGGAGCATGGTGGAAAGTCCGGTTCCGCCGCCGATTACCACAACCCGCTTGCCCTGGGAGAGGAACCGCTGCTTGTACACAACGTCCACAAGCTCCTTTTTGGTCTGTTTGGGGGCGATGGATTCGGCGATGGAACCCACAAGGCGGTTCACGGCCAATGTGACGCAGAAACCGCCGAGGAGAATAAGTATTGTTCCGGTGATGAGCTGTGTGGCCGGGTCGTCCAGACGTATGCCGAAGTTAAGGAACGTCCAGGTGGCGGCGGTTTCCAAAATGCCCAGCATGCTGATGTTGGCAAGGAGCAGTATGCCCGCCATGGCCAAAAGCACGCCGATGGGGATAAACAACAGCCAACGCTTTACCCTCATGCCCGGATAGAGCCATTTTAAGTTTCCGAATATTCGAGGGGTCATATCAGCGGAGCTCTCTGTGTTCCAGTCTTACGTTCAGGTTCTCCCGGCGGAGAATATCGGCCAGGGCGCTCGCTATCACAACCGAGCGGTGGTGGCCGCCGGTGCAGCCGATGGCGATGGTGAGGTAGGCTTTGCCTTCCTTGGCGTATTGGGGCGCCGTGAACTCGATGAGGTCCGTGAGCTTCTCCATGAGAGGCTCCGTCAGGGGGTCGTTAAAGACGAAATCCCGTATCACCGGGTCGGTGCCGTTCATTTCCCGAAGCTCCGGCACCCAGTAGGGGTTGTCCAGGAAGCGCACGTCGAAGACGATGTCCGCGTCCTGGGGCACGCCGTGCTTGAAACCGAAGGAGACTATGGAGATAAGCAGACCGCTTTCCTTGGCCTCCTCGGCGAAGAGCTCCCGGAGAGTGCGGCGGAGAGATTCCGGCTCAAGACCCGTGGTGTCGATGACCACATCCGCGTTGTCGCGCATGTCCGCGGTCAGCTCCCGCTCCTTTTTGATAGCGTCGTATATACCCGTGGACTTGTCCACAAGAGGGTGTTTGCGGCGGGTTTCCTTGAAGCGGCGGATAAGGTCGTCGTCGCCGGTGTCAAGATAGAGGAGAATGGGCTTGGTGTAGGCCTCGGAACGAATCTCCTCCAGCTTTTGAAACATCGACATGTGGGGATTGAAAAACTTGTTTATGCGGGCGTCCACTATAACCGCCACGTTCCGTTCCTCACCCTCGCCCCAAGAGTTGATGATTTCGGGAATGAGCGCCGGGGGCATGTTGCTGATGCAATAGAAGCCCATGTCCTCAAAGGTCGCCGCGGCTATGGTTTTGCCCGAGCCCGACAGACCGGAGATGATAACGAGTTTCTTCTTGTTTGTCACTTGTCCTCGTCCTCCTTAACGAAAAGTTTCGAGAGAATATTGGCCAGTATCGTGTAGATTATACTGCCGCCCATGGCGGGCCAAAAGCCTATCTTGATGCCCGTGAGCCACGCCGCCAGCTCAAAAAACAGGGCGTTTATCACCAGGGAAAAAAGTCCCAGCGTGAGACATGTAATCGGCGCCGACAGCAGCCGAACAACGGGCCGCAAAAGGGCGTTCGCCGCCGACAGAACCGGCACGAAGATGATGGGCTGCCAAATGTTTTCCCAGGTCATTGTCCCGCCGAAAAGAGTAAGTATTTTCATTGTAAGCAGCACCGCGGCGAAACCGCAGGCCCAGCGAAGCAAAATTTTCATATGTATATGATACCATATTTTGATGTTTTGGGGAATAGCGGCAAGGGATGAAGCCGAATTAATGGGGATAGACCCACCTACCGGTGAAGTCTGTCCCCATTGCGGCAAAGATGTGATATCCAAGCATAATCCTTGGAGTTTTAATCAGCACCACTCGTATTTGAAGAAAACCTCATCATCCTCAAGTTCTTTGATGAAAACGGTGATTGAAATTATCCTGCCGCTTTCGACATCATCTTCGAGCCAATATCCGGAACGGGATATGTATGTTTCTTCCCAGTCATCATATTTGATTGTAGGGTCTATTGCTTTAGCATCTTCAATCGTCATTCCCAGTGATATTCCGTTAGAAAGGCTTCCGGGGAAGTTGTTCTCAAAATAGATTTTGAACATTCGATTTTTAGCGAAAAAGATACTTATGTCATCACCCAATCGAATAATATCCCATGCGACCTCAGGGGTGCACCCCTTATTCGGCCAATGCTCGGTACGGAATTTCAGGCCTTTTCCGCGAAGCAGGTTTTTGACTTCATTGAAAGACATGTTAAAGGTAATATCATCTACACCTTGGTAAGGAATCACATTTATCATTTTCTTTTTCTCCCGAATATGAGTTTAGCTGTTTCTCTGCCATCGGATTTGTACTCTGACGGTGAGGCACCTATGATTTTTATTTTGCCGACATCAGTGGTACTGATTTTGACATAAGGAACATCACCGTGCCTCTTGCTTCCCGGAGACACTTGGATTTGAGAAATGTTACGATCTCGATTTCCGTTCAAAGTTATTATGATTTTTGCTTTGGACGTCGAATGCTTCGAAGGTCGCCTCTGAGTCTCGTAGCCATGTTTTTGCAACTCGTGCTCAAGGC
>JAGDDM010000250.1 GCA_017958015.1 Abditibacteriota bacterium
CCGGTGACTGGCCTCAAGTTTGCGAATCATGTCGTCGGTGGCGTCGGCGCGGGTGCCCAGGAAAGCTTTGGCTCCGGCGATGATACCGGCGTCCAGACCGAGGCGTTTGGCGATGGCGAAAGCGTTGGACGCGCCGGGAATTCCTATCTGAAGTTTGTATGTGGGCCGCAGGGATATGGGGTCGAACTCCACGGAGGCGTTCTCGATGCCCTCCGCCCGGTAGGCGTATTCCTTAAGTTCGCCGTAGTGGGTGGTGGCCACGATTTTCGCCCCTTTGCGAAGCAGGTACTCCAGCACCGCCTTTGCCAGCGCCGCCCCCTCCGCGGGGTCCGTGCCGGCTCCGATCTCGTCAATCAAAACGAGACTGTTGCGGCCGGCGCGCTTTGTCATCTCCACGATGTTCTTCATGTGGGAGGAGAAAGTGGACAGGGACTGCTCGATGCTCTGCTCGTCGCCGATGTCAACGAAGATGGAGTCGAACACCGCCATCTCCGAATTGGGCGCCGCGGGGATATACATTCCGCAGGCGGCCATGGCGGCGAAAAGACCTATGGTTTTCAGAGTCACCGTCTTGCCGCCGGTGTTGGGGCCGGTGATGAGAATGGCGTCGAAGTCCCGCCCCAGACGCACGTCAATGGGCACCACGTCCCCGGCGATAAGGGGGTGGCGGGCCTGTTTCAAATCTATCACGCCCCGGTCATTGAGAATCGGCGACGTGGCGTTTTGGGCGGAAGCAAGGCGGGCCCGGGCGACAACGGAATCGATTATGCCGCAGACAACCACGCTCGCCACAATCTCATCGCTCTTCTCCCCCACGGTTTCGGAGAGCCTTGCAAGAATCTTCTCAACCTCGTTTTGTTCCCGAACAACCGCTTCCCGACGGGCGTTTCCCATCTCCACAATGCTCCGGGGCTCCACGAAGAGGGTTGCGCCGGAAGCGGACATGCCGTGGACGATGCCCGGGAACTGGCCCTTGTAGTCGGACTTGATGGGCACGCAGTAGCGGTCGGCCCGAATGGTGACCACCGGGTCCTGAATCATGGTCTTGTACCGCTCCGAGGCGATAATCGAACTCAGTTTCTCCGTTATGCGGGCCTGAACGGTCCGCAGCTCCCGGCGGATTGAGGACAGGGCAACCGAGGCGCCGTCAAGAACCTCGCCCCCCTCGCCCACGGAGGTTTCTATGCTCCGCTCGATATGGGGGAAAGACATCAGCTCCTCGCCCAGCTCACCCAGGAGAATGTACTTGAAGCGCAGCTTCAGCAGGAAACTCCGCAGACGGGTAACGGCGGAGAGGGTCTCGTAGACGGAAAAAAGTTCCTTTCCGGAGAGGACGGAACCCAGAGACGCCCGCTTTACAGTGTCCCGAATGTCCGTTATGCCCCCAAGGGGCACGGACCCCTCGCAACCGAGGACCGCCGCCGCGTCGTCCGTCTCCCGCTGCCGCTTCTTCGCCAGGTCGAAATCCCGTACAGGCTCAAGACGCGCCACCGTGTCAATCCCCAGGGACGTGGAACACTGCGCCATGAGCAGGTTTTTAATTTTATCGAATTCCGGTATCTTCAACTCTTTGTTCCGAAATAAACTTTTATATATATTATACCACTTTTCCGCCCCCACGGGTAGAGGACTCTACCGATTTCGGCCGAAATCCGGTATAATATTGCTGTATGAATTACGATTACGACATCATAGTTGTGGGCGCGGGTCACGCGGGTTGCGAGGCGGCACTCTGTGCGGCTCGGCTCGGCAAGCGCGTCCTGCTGACAACGATAAATATCGAGACCATAGCCCAGCTGCCCTGCAACTGCAGTATCGGCGGCTCGGCCAAGGGTCATCTTGTGCGTGAAATCGACGCTCTGGGCGGCGAGCAGGGCAAGGCTGCGGACGCCACCCTCACCCACATCCGAATGCTGAACACAAGCAAGGGCCCGGCGGTCCACGCTCTGC
>JAGDDM010000251.1 GCA_017958015.1 Abditibacteriota bacterium
AACCAAGGACACCACACGCCCCTTTTCAATCACCGCCGCCGACGGATCCGCCCCGATTTCCCGAAGAACATCCGAGTCGCTTGCCCAAAGAGAACAACTTATCAGCGTCAAGACCGCCGCGAAGAGAATCTTGTTCATAATAACGGGAGTCTATTCGGCTTTATAGCGCAGAACCGCGGCTTCGGGAGCGGACTTAAAGGTGATGTTTCTTCCGAAAATCATCATGCCGTCGCCGGTCTGCTCGTCGGTCTCGCCGGTGTCGAGGTTGGTGAATGTGTACACCGCCTTGGGGTCAAGGTTCCGAAGTTTGAGTGTGGTTGTCGTTTCCTTACACTGAGGTCTGCGGAAAGCGAATAGGACGCCCTCCTTCTTCTCCGGGGAGTAGAATGTGTAGGCCACGATGCTGTCCTCGGTGACGCTGTAGTCCGTCAGGGGATAGAAGTCGCCGTAGTAGAGGTGGTTAACGGATCTCCACTCGTCCACCAGTTTCACGATGGCTGGGTAGTCGATGTCGTCTCTGCGGGCGTCCAGGTTGATAACGATGCTTATGCCGGCGTCGCTCCAGAAAGCGTAGGGCTCAACGGGGGTGGTGCCGTCGCCGTAGTAGCTTGCGTTGCTGCAGCAGACGGTGCCGGTGCCGTTGTAGGGAATCCACAGATAGTTGCCGTAGCTCATGTTCTGCTGAACCGTGTCCTGATAGGCGTTGTCGCTGCGCCACAGAACCACAGCCCGCTTCATGGCCTCGAGGTCGTTCCGTCTGCCGCCGCTGGCGCAGGAGTCGATGAGGATGTCCGGCAGGGCGGCTTTGATGTCGTCCCACATGCGCAGGTAGCCCATGGTGTGTTTGATCTCGCTCATGCCCACTCTGTCGGGAGTGTCGCCGCTCCGCCAATAGGAGAGGGGGTCAAGGTTGAAGTCCTGGCGGTATATCGAAATCTTGCCGTTTTTGAGCTGCTTTATGATGGTGCCGGTGCGCCACTCTCTGGCTTCGTCCAGACCCAGGTTCAGGAGGTTCACGGGAGTGTTCTCGCCCAGGAACAGCCAGTCCTGATGCTTATGCCACAAATTGGTGTCCGCCCACAGGTTCTCCGGCTCGAACCACAGCAGAGTCTTCATGCCGTATTTTTCCTTGGCGTAGTCGCTGATGGGGGCGAAACCCTTGGGGAATTTGGCCGGGTCCGGTTCGTAGTCGCTGCCGATGGGCCACACGCCCGGGTTGGATATCTCGTTGGCGTACCAGGCCGCGTCCATCCACCAAACGTCAAGCTTCACGCCTTCTTCTTGGTATCTGTCGATGAAGTGGAGCTGGTTTTCCTCGTTGGCGTAAATCATTTCCGTGGTGGCCCGGGAGGAGGAGGACAGGAACAGAGGTTCCGGGAGCTTGCCCTTCACTTTGGGCATATTGTGGGCCATCATCCAGCGGCGCCACACGTTCTGGTGGTCGTAGAAGTCGCCGCCCTTCTTAAAGAGGAGCACCATCCGGGGAGCGTAAATCTCTTCGCCGGGCTTCAGGTAGAAGCGGGTTTTCTCCATGCCGAAGGTGGCGGTCACCTTCTCGCCGTCGTAGCGCCAGGTGGACTTCCAGTGGCCGGGCCAACCGCCCACGATTATGACGCCGCTGTCGTCGGTTAGGCGCAAATTGTAGTAGGGGGACTCGCCTTCCGTGCCTCTGCCCATGGGGGGCATGTAGGAGAAGGTCTTGCCCTCGATGAGCTTCTCGTATTCCGGTTTGTAACTGATGACGGAGGCGCTGTCGCCCAGCTGCCGCCATAGACCGGGGCCGCCGGAGCAGGCGAAGGAAGCGTCAAGGGAGAGAAGGTTCTCGATGATGGGGGTGTTTGTGTCGGAAGTGTTCTTGAGGAACAGCTGATATTCCGCCGCCGGGAAGTCGGAGTACTTCGTGACCACGAAGCGGGCCTCAAGACCGGTGGCGGGGTCGGTGTAGACGGTGGTGGTCTTTGTGAAGTCCTTGCTCTCGCCCTTTGACACGGCTTTCTGCCATGTAAGGAGCGTCAGGGAGCTTTTGCCGTTGTAGTTGAAGTAGAAAGGAAGTTTTACGGCGGAGTCGGAAGCGTATTCCGCCATCCAAGCGTCCCGCATGGCGAGGGAAGCCCTGTCGGGCTTGTAGGCGAACGAAGCGGACGCAAGGACACAAACGACCAACGCGGCCGCCGCGAGTTTGAGAAGTTTTGACATGGTGCCCTCCTTGGAATACAGTGTCAGTTACATTATAAATGAACAAGGAGGGACTGTCAATCGAAAACGAAAAAAGGCGGAACGGCCTTTGCCGTTCAACCTTAGTCTGTGGGGTACATGTCCTTCATAAGCAGGCGCACAAGATAAGTGTTCACGGTTTTGCCGCGTCTGCTCAAAGTTCTTGCTATGCGCGTGGGAGAACAGTTTTGATTCAGTTTTTTGTAGATTCGGTCGATTTCCGATCTCAGCTCCGGAAACATAATCCCGTTTTCGTACCGATTAATGTAATAATAGTACAGAGGGTGGGACATTTCCGCGGCGGCGAGGAGATCCTGCAACCGGTGATTGGAGCGCAGCAGGCGAATAATCTGGGCGCGCTCGCGCTTGGTGCTGTCGTCGGATACGCACTTGTCGTATTCCTTCTTCGCTTCCCTGCGCTTCATTTGCTCTTCGCGCTCCGCTTTCGGGCTCAACTTGTCACGTTTGGGACGTCCGCGTCTTTCGGATCTCAGCCCGTCGGGACCCTGCTTGGCGTAAATTTTGGACCAGCTTGCGGCACGACCCTTGGAAATACCGAACTCAGCGTCGGCTTCCTCGCATGTCATCTTCTTGCTGATGACCGCTTCGGCAACCTCAATCTTAAGTTCGGCATCGTAGCGATTGTAAATCTGACCTTTTTTGGACATTTCGATGCCTCTTACGGGATATTTGACTGTATTATACCGGAATGTCCATAAAAAGTAAAGATTATTCGAAGATTATTTTTCCGAATCTGTCGGGGCTGTGGAAGGAGCCGTAGGGTACGGACCAGGCGAAGCTCTCGAGACTGCCGCCGGTGGTGGTGTTGCGGGTGAGGTTTACTCTCCACTCCGTACCGGGTTTCGGGGTCTCCGCTCCCAGCGCGGCGAAGGGCAGGGCGATTTCCGTTATCCAGCCGCTGTCGTTGAGTTTGGAGGCGGTTTTCCAGTCTCCGTTCCACGCCGGGGAGAAGAGTTTTTGGTCGAACATGGTGCCCAGGGCGTTTGTTGACAGGTGATAATACACGGCGCCGTTGCCCGCGATGTCCGCAAAGACCTCGCAGGAGTCCTCGTAGAAGGTGGGGCCGTCCCGTTTGTCCACCGTTCGTTTGATTTCGCTTACTTTGGGGTCGGAGCAGACAAAGAGGAAGTACAGGTTTTCGTCGTCATAGCGCATGGCGACTTTCGTCTCCACCGAAGCGGGGTTGCCCTCCGGGTCGTGGGCGATTGTCACATATCGGGGAGAACTCCAATCGGAGTCGTCGCCGTCAACTTCTATGGGAGCCGCGGTCCGGGGCACGTTGGCCGCGGGAACGGGAAGCACGTTTTCGGGGATGCCCAGCGGGGGCGGAGTGGGCTTCACGTAGGAGCGGCGCCGGTGCTTAATCACGTCCCGCAGGGATTTTTCCGGCTTTTCGGCATAGGCGTTGGCCGCTATTGCCGCCAGCATTTCGTCCGTCAGGTGGGCGGAGGCGAAGAGCATGGAGCCCGGGAAGCCGAAGGTCTTGATGATATTCAGCTGTTCCGTGGCTTTTTCCGCGTCGGTCTTAAACAGGTGGAGTCCGATGCCGGGGGCCATGGGAGTTCTTGACATCCTGGCCGCGTCCGCTTCTTTTGCAAGGAGCTTGCGGAATGTTTCGTTGTTGGCGGTGTAGCTCATGGGGGTGAGGAAATCCACCCAGCCGTTGTCCGCCCAGTGGGGCCAGTTCTGCAAAAGGTTCACCCGGGCGACGGTGGGGTCGTTGCCCACGGCGGCGGAGATGAGCAGATCGGGTTTAATCGCCCGCAGCCGCAGGGACAGCTCCTGCACGAAGGTGTTGATGAGCCGCTCCCGATAGCTGTTCCAAGAGTACATGTTTTGGGAGAGACGGTCTATGAGCACCGGGTCGATGCCGTACTCGTCCATGAAGTCCTCCCTGGCGGTTTTGTCGTAGCCGTAGGGCATGGGGGACTGGACCTCGTAGCGGAGATAGTCCAGGTGCAGGCCGTCGATGTCGTATTTTGTGACAAGTTCCTCGTAGAGTTTCATCAGGAACTTCCGGGCCGGTTCGGAGGCGGGAGTAATCCACAGTCCGCCGTTGGCGGAAAGGTCGTCGCCGGCCTTTGAGAGCATGACCCAGTCCGGATGGGCTTTCAGAATGGCGCCCCGGTCCTGAGTGTAGCCCGCTCGGAATACCCACACCCAGGGGTGAACCTCTATGCCCCGTTTGTGGGCGGCGTCGATTATGATTGACAGGGTGTCCGGCGCTCCGGCGAAACGGGGATCCCGCTCAAGAACCTCGCTCTCGTAGGCGGCGTAGCCCCGGGCAACCGTCTCCGGGAAGATGACGT
>JAGDDM010000252.1 GCA_017958015.1 Abditibacteriota bacterium
AAGCAGACACTCCGCAACGCCATTGCCGCCCAGGCGGAAAACGAAGTTAAGGCCGCCAACATCAAGTCCGCCAAAGCGGCGGTCTCCCGGGCCCATTCCCAGATAGCCATCGCCAAGGAAGCTCTGGACTCCACCTACGTCCGCAGCTCCATCACCGGCATCGTATCCTCCCGCGTCGCCGAGCCGGGTCAGGTCATCGGCGCCGGCCAGACTCTGGGTCAGGTGGTGAACCTCAACTCCGTATATTTCAAGGGCGACGTCTCCGAAAAGGACATCGCCAAAGTCCGCAAGGGCAGACCGGTTCTGGTGAACGTGGACGCTCTGGGAGAGGAAATGCTGCAGGGTTATGTTGACGAAATCTTCCCCGCCGGCTCCGAAGCCAACCGCAACTTCCCGGTGCGTATCAAGATTGACAACGCCAAGGAATACGGCATCAAGCCGGGCATGTTCGCCAGAGGCAAGATTATTACCGACGTATCCCCCGACGCCATGCTGATTCCCAGAGACGCCATCGCGGACCTTATGGGCAACAAGGTTGTCTTTACGGTTGAGAGAGACCCCGACGCCGAGGGCGACGGCGAGTTCCTTATCGCCAAGCGCCACGACGTGAAAATCGCCCACGAGGACGGCAACTTCGTCCAGCTCACCGAGGACTTCGGTTTGCGGATAGGCGACAGAGTCGTCACCTCCGGCAGACAGAACCTGCAGAACAACACAAAGATTATCATCAGCAAGCATAAAGATGAAGAGCAAACCGAGGAATAGGAACGCGTTATGGGTTTAACAACACTTGCCATTAGGCGGCCGGTAGTTATCATCATGTTCGTTATCGCGCTGATCGTTCTCGGTCTGCGGGGCGAACAGGAGATGCCGGTTGAGCTTATGCCTAAGATGGACCTGCCTTACGTAACGGTTATGACCATCTACGAGGGCGCGGGTCCCAACGAGATTGAGACCCTCGTCAGCAAGCCCATCGAAAAGGCCGTCAGCTCCGTCAACAACATCAAAAACGTAACCTCCACATCCCGCGAGGGTATGTCCATAGTTTCCATCGAGTTCATATTCGGAACCGACACCGCCGTGGCCGCCGCGGACGTAAGAGACAAGGTCTCATCCGCCCGCCGACAGCTCCCCGACGACATCGAGGAACCCACAATCACCAAAGCGGATATCTCGTCCTCGCCGGTTATGATTCTGGGTCTCAACGGCGACATGCCCCTTAAGGAAATGAAGGATTACGCCGACGAAACTCTGGCCGACCACTTCTCCAAACTGAAGGGTGTGGCCGCGGTCAACGTATTCGGCGGCGAGGAGAGAGAAATTAACGTCTTCGTCCACAAAGACAGACTTCAGGCCTACAATCTCTCCATCACCGACGTGGTAAACGCCATCGCCATGTCCAACATGAACGTGCCCGCGGGTACCATCAAAGAGACCAAAAACGAATACTCCGTCAGAACCGTAGGCGAGTTCGAAAGCGTTGACCAGCTTCGGGACCTGCGCTTCAAAAACGACGGCAACCTGATTCGTCTGGCGGACATCGCCGATATCGAGGATACGGTGGCGGAGGACGACACCGTCGCCAAGATGAACGGCAACCCCACGGTTATTTTCGCCATTCAGAAACAGTCCGACGCCAACGTGGTTGAGGTCGCCCGGGAAGTTCGGGAAGAAATCGAAGAACTCCGGGCCAACGTCCTGCCGGACGGTCTGGACATCGTAATCGCCAGAGACACATCCACCTACGCGGAAAACGCTCTCGAAGACGTGGAGCACTCCCTCTTTGAGGGTATTATCCTCGTTGTTATCATCGTTTTCGTGTTCCTCCATTCCGCCAGAGCGACATTCATCGTGGCCATCGCAATCCCGACGTCCCTCTTCGCCACATTCCTGCCCATCAGTTCACTGGGTTACACCCTGAACCAGATGACGCTTCTGGGTCTGTCGCTCGTTGTAGGCATCTTGGTGGACGACTCCATCGTCGTCCTTGAGAACATCGAGCGGCATTTGCGGATGCGCAAGGACCCGGTACAGGCCTCCATCGACGGCCGAAGCGAAATCGGCTTGGCGGCTATCACCATCACCATGGTGGATATGGTTGTATTCCTCCCCATCGCCTTCATGGGCGGCATCGTGGGCCAGGTTTTCCGCCAGTTCGGTGTAACCGTTGCCGTGGCCACCGGTTTCTCCCTGTTTATGTCCTTCACCCTGACGCCTATGCTGGCATCCCGGTGGATGCAGAGCGAGGATGAAAAGGAACGGGAAGAAGCGGCCCTCGAAGAGCGGTTCCGCACCGGCAAAGCCACCCTGGGCGACAAAATCAACCGTGCCACATCGAAACTTTTCTCCGGCGTTGACACGTTCCTCGCGAACCTTGACGCGGGCTACAGCAAACTCCTTGAGTGGGCTATCGACAACCGCTACCTCACCATCGTCATCGGTTTCGTCAGTCTCTTCGCCGTATTCTCCATGATGATGCCCCTTAAGGGCATCGCCAGAATCGTAATCGTTCTCCTGACCATAGGCCTCTGCGCCATCTCCCTCTTCGTGAACAAGAAGAGCAAGGGCGCGGCAATCGTTACCGCCGCCATCGTAACGGTCATCGGACTGTTCATATACTTCCCCTTCGGCTTCAACTTCACCCCGAAAACCGACGAAGGTCAGTTCAATGTGTCCCTGACCGCTCCTCCCGGAACCTCCCTTGAGGAAATGACCCGCATCGTGAGCAGAGTTTCCGCCGTTGTGGCCGAGATTCCGGAAGTGAAAAACGGCGGCTTCTACATCGAGATGGCCGGCAACGCCGGCGGCGGCAGAGGCAGTTCCAGCGGCTCCAACTACGGCTCCGTAATGGCCACCGCCGTGCCCAAGTCCGAAAGAAGTCGCTCCATCGAGGATATCATCGAGGAAGTCCGGGAAAAGACAGTGGACACTCCGGGCCTTGAGCTCATCACCGCGGTTGCCACCTCATCCATGGGCGGCGGCGGCATGGGCAGCTGGGATATCCAGCTGGAAGTCCAGGGCAACAACTACAACACCGTCTACGCCGAAGCCCAGCGAATCCTGCGCATCGCCCAGAACAACCCGGACGTTGCGGGCGCGGATATTTCCTACAAGCCCATTCAGCCGGAGCGGCGGATCGTTCTCGACAGAATCAAGATTGCCGAGTACGGCCTCACTCTCCAGCAGGTGGCATACGCGTTGCGCTACGCCATCGAGGGCAACTACAACAGCAAGTACCGCGAAAACGGTGTCGAGTACGACATCAGAGTCCACTTCCCCAAGGAGGAGCGGGCGGACGTCACCATGCTTCAGGATATGATTGTGGGCAAGTGCAAAGGCGCCCCGGTCTATCTCCGGGACGTGGCGGATATTATCTCCGACAACGCTCCCACGGAAATCACACGTAAAAACAGACAGAGAGTTATCTACGTCTACGCCAACCTGGCAAAGGGCGCCAACCTGGGTAACGTCCAGAACGACCTGCTGGCCGAGGGACGGAAGGGTATGCCTTCCAACGTCACACTGGCCGCCGGCGGTATGGGCGACGTCATGAACGAAAGTTTCGGATTCCTCATCTCCGCTTTGGCACTGGCCATTGCCCTGGTCTACATGCTCATGGGCGCCTTGTTCGAGTCCTTCCTGACTCCGTTCATCATTCTCTTCTCCCTGCCTATGGCCATGATCGGCGCGCTGCTGGCGCTCCTTACCACCGGCAACACCCTTTCAATCATGTCCATGATAGGTATCATCATGCTTATGGGTCTCGTTACCAAAAACGCGATTCTCCTTGTTGACTACACCAACACCCTCCGGGACAGAGGCATGGAACGGAGAGACGCCATTTTGGAGGCGGGCCCGACACGACTGCGGCCTATCCTTATGACCACCCTGGCCATGGTTTTCGGTATGCTCCCCACCGCGCTGGCTCTCAGCGAAGGCTCCGAGCTTCGAGCGCCAATGTCTATCGCGGTTATCGGCGGCCTTATCGTCTCCACACTGCTGACGCTGGTCGTCATCCCCGTTGTCTACACCCTGGTGGACGACTTCTGGATGAAAGTAACCGCCGGCAGGCGTAAAAAGTAACGCGAAAGTCCCGCTCTCTTGAGCGGGACTTTTTGATTTATATTGACAACCACACACAACTTGCGATATTATATACTTGTGAGTAAAACAGTTGTCATCGGCGGCGGACCCGCGGGACTCATGTCCGCGATTTCCGCCGCGTCCCGGGGCGCCCACGTTACGATTCTCGAAAAAGGCAGCCGCCCGGGGAGAAAACTCGATATAACCGGCAAGGGACGGTGCAACGTCACCAACACCGCCGACCGGGAGGCCTTCATTCGGGCCTTCGAGCCCAAGGGCCGCTTCCTCTACGGCGCCTTTTCCCGCTTCTTCTCCGAGGACATCATCGCCCTCTTGGAAAGCGAGGGCGTGGAAACAAAGGTTGAGCGGGGCGGCAGAGTGTTCCCCGTAAGCGACAGGGCAAGCGACGTCACCGACGCCCTGATTCGCCACGCCCAAAGCCTGGGCGTGAGGATTAAAACCAACGCCTCCGCCAAGTCTCTCGTTATCGAAGACAGCGCGGTGAAGGGTGTGAACCTCTACGGCGGCAGATTCGACTGCGCCGCCGTTGTGCTGGCCACCGGCGGCGTGTCCTACCCAAAAACCGGCTCCACCGGGGACGGCTACGAAATGGCAAAACAGGCGGGGCACGAGATCGTACCTCCCACCGCCGCCCTATCCGCCCTTTTCGTAAAAAATCCCATACCGGAAATAGCGGGACTGTCCCTTAAAAACGCGGAAGTATCCCTCATTGTCGAGGGAGCGAAGAAACCGGCGCGGAAAGAGTTCGGAGAAATGCTATTCACCCACAAGGGACTGTCGGGACCCGTAATCCTTACCCTCAGCCGCTCCGTGGGCCGTCTGGGTGGCAAACCCGCGGCGGTGTCAATCGACCTGAAACCGGCTCTCACACCGGAACAGCTTGACGCCCGCCTCCTGCGGGAGTTCGCAAAGCCCCGAAAGATGAAATCCGTGTTCGCGGCTCTTTTGCCCAAGTCGCTGGCAAACATGTTCGGCGCTCTCTGCGATGTGAGTCCGGAGAAGTCAACGGCGCAGGTCACAACGGCGGAGCGGAAGCGGATAATCGAAAAACTGAAATCCCTTACATTCGACATAAAGTCCCTTGCTCCCGTGGAGGAAGCCATCGTCACATCCGGCGGCGTGGCTCTCACGGAGATAGACCCGAAAACAATGGGCTCCAAACTCGTGCGGGGTCTCTACTTTGCCGGAGAAATCATTGATATCGACGCCGAAACCGGCGGATATAATCTTCAGGCGGCCTTCAGCACCGGCTACGCGGCCGGCAGAGCCGCCGCCGACTACCTGTCTACGGAGGACATATGAAAAAAGCTCTTACACTCATCCTCATCTGCGCCATGGCCTTCAGCGCCGTGAGCCTCAGCGCCGCCGCCAAGAAGACGACGACCAAAAAGACAACCACCGCAAAGACAACACCGACGAAAACCGCTCCCAAGGTTGAGCCGGTTGTCCTCGCTCCCGACGAGACTCCCGCCATCGTGTGGATGGGCGGCTACATTCTCTTCAGAATGAGATGTTCCGCCGGCGGCCTCACTCCCCAGCAGAGAGCCGACGTCATTCAGGAGCGCGTGAACGCCCTCATCGGTTGGGACGGCTTCGACACCCGCACCGTTGTCACCAAGTCCCTCCCCGGCGGCAGCGCGGCCGTCTACGCCAACAACAAGATTCTCGTTGAGATTGACAAGAGAACCGCCGCCCTTAACGGCGAGACTCCCCTCCAGCTGGCCAACTCCTGGGCGAAGAACGTTAAGACGATCTATCCCAAGGCCTGCCCCAGAATAGACTGAAATTGATTATATAAGGGATCAGGGGTCAGGTGTCAGGGGCCAGGGAATGTGTCGGCGAAGCCGACTGATTCTACCAACCCGCATTGCAATGTAGGTACTATTCCCTATTCCCTTTTCCCTTTTCCCTGTTCCCGTTATTCTTTTGCGCATGAAATACAAAATTTTCCTATCTCTCCTACTCCTGCTTGCGCCCTCAATCCTGATGGCCGACGACTGCACCGAGGAGTGCGTTCCCGTGCCGGACACGCCTTTCGCGGTAATGGAAGCGAAGGAGCTGGAATATTCCGGAACCCGGGTGAAGGCCGCGGGGGACGTTCGTTTCGTCTACGGCAACAAGCAGATGCGCTGCGACTCCATCGACTACGATATCGCAAGGAACGTGGGCACAGCGGAGAACCTGTCCGTCACCACCTGTATTAAGCCCAAGCCCCACTATCGGGTGCGGTGCAAAACGGTGGAGTTCACCGAGGACGGAATGCTCAAGGCCAAGCACACCGCCGTCTACCTCCGAAACCTGAAGATAGCCTCTCTGCCCTACATCGCTTTCAGGGTTGACGACGACATATCGAAGAACATTACCGACTTTCCCAGCATAGGCTACTCCGGTAGAGACGGTTTGCACATCGGCAAAACCTTCGTGCTGGCCGATCAGCCCCGGTTCTCCGCGAAGGCCAAAGTCATGGCGGGCACCAAGCGGCATCTGCGGGTGGACGCTCGGCTTCGCTACGCCTTCGACAACACCCTGGCGCCCAGAAGCGGCAGATATTTCGACTACGAGAAGATTTACAACGAGGATTTGGACATAAAC
>JAGDDM010000253.1 GCA_017958015.1 Abditibacteriota bacterium
GCTCGTCTATCACTTTCTGTATGGCGTCCGCCACGTCAACTTTGCCGTTGGCTTTAACCTTAAAATCCGTAACGTTGATAAAGTCCGTATTCTTCGCCTTGGCGAATAGGGGGACGGAGGCGAGGACCGCCGCCATGAGTGTTATTATAATCGTTTTCTTCATTTTGTTTACCACCCGGATTCTTCGAGGATTTTACCGTCAAGATAATCTCTTACGGCTTCCTTTTCTTTGTTGTTCATGAGTTTTTCGTCCGTACGAAGACCGCTTACGATACCGCCGCCGCCGGGCTCATCCACCAGAAGCACCGTGTTTAAGGGGTCCGGTTTGACGAAGCTCACGGTGAGGTTGGTAACGAAGGCCAGGAACTTGCCCTTGGCGTGTATTGCCGTGTGGGGGTGTCCGGCCGTGTAATCGTACCAGTAGCAGAAGCAGTTTTTAATGACGCCGGTGGAAGAGCCCGCCGTGTCGAACTCAAAGGCCGTGGAGAACTGGTCGCCGTAGCAAAACTCGAACCAGTTGTTGCAGATTTTGCTGTTAATTTTGAAAGCCACGCTCTTTGTGTAGTCCGGCGAGGGACCTTTGCTCCACCAAATGAAGAGGGGGTGGATGTTCCTGAAGTTGTTTCCGCCGCCTATAACGTAAACGCCGGTGTAGACATCGGCTATGCGCATATTGCTGAAAGTGTTGTCGTTGCCGTCAACCTGAAGTCCCACGGAGTCCGCCGCGCCGGTACCGACTATGTTTACGTCGCTGATGTCGGCGTCGGAGGAGCCGCCGTTGGCTCCCCATTTAAGGTGGATGCCCCGTTTTACGTTCTTTATCGAAACGCCTTTGATTACGGATTCTCTGCCGCTGTCTATGGATATGGCGGTAACGCTGCGGTCGGTCATCTTCTCGACGCCGCCGTCGATGATGCCGCCGGTGAAGGAATAGTTGCTGCCGGCCAGGCGGATGTTGTTGGCTTCTTCTTTGGCGCCCAGGCGGATCATGGCGTCATCGCTGTCCCAGCCGGGAGCGGCTTTTATGACGGCGTAGTTCGAAAGTTTGAAATCCGTGCTTCTCTCCGGAGCGGCGGAGGTGACGATTGATTTCGATATGAGATAGGTGCCGTCCGGGAAGTAGAGGGCGCGGCCGGGATTTTCGTCGATGAGTTTCTGGAGACCTTCGGTCACGTCGGTGACTCCGTCCGCCTTCACGTAGTCCGTGACGACGATATAGTCCTTATTGATTGACTTCGCCCACAGGGGAGCCGCGGCGAGTACGGCCGCGATGGCGAGGATAATATGTTTCTTCATTCGCTTTACTCCTTATTTGTAGCCGCAGACGGTGCCGACGAGGTACTTTTCGTAGGCTTCCTGTTCTTTATTGTTGAGGTGGTCGATATTTGTTCTCAAGTTCTTTATGGCACCGCAGCCGCCGGGCTCGTCTTCGAGAAGAACGGTATTTAAGGGCTTCGTGCTGCCGTAGCCGACGGTGAAGTCGGTTATACCGGTCATAAACTTGCCCTTGGCGTGTATGGCGGTGTGGGGCACGCCCTCGTCGTAGTTGTACCAGAAGCAGAAGCAGTTGCTCATCATGCAGTTCGAGGCGAAGGTGCTCTCGAACTCGAAGCCGGTGGCGAACTGATCGCTGTAGCAGTATATGAATGTGTGGGTTCCGCTGTCTTTGCCGACTTTGAAGCCCACACTTTTTTCGTAGGCCGGTGTCCGCCGACCCCACCAATAGCAGAAGAGGGGGTGTATGTTATAGAGAATATCGGCGCCGCCGCTTTTGATGTAAACGCCGGTGTATACGTCGGCGATGCGCATGTTGGTGAGGGTGTTGTCGCCGCCCTCAATGATGACGCCCACGGCGTCGGGAACGCAGGTTCCCACAATGTTCACGTCCCTGATGTCCGCGTCGGAGGAGCCGCCGTTGGCCCCCCATTTGATGCGGATTCCCAGCTTCACGTGCTTTATCGACACGTCTCTTATGAAGCTTTCTCTGCCGCTGTCGATTGAGACGCCGACAACCTCACGGTCGCGCATCCTCTCGACATTGCCGTCGATTACGCCGCCGGTGAGACCGTAGTTGCTGCCGTTAATTTTGATGCTGTTGAAGGGGTCTTTGCCTCCGAGGCGGATCATGGCTTCGGAGCTGCTCCAATCGGGCGCAGCTTTAATCACGGCGTAGTTTGACAGCCGCAAATCGACGCTCTTTTTCGGGTCAGCGGGGGTGCATATTGATTTGGAAATAAGATATGTGCCGTCCGGGAAGTAGATGGTGCGGTTGGGATGTTTGTCGATAACCCTTTGAATGGCGTCGGACACATCCGTCTTGCCGTCGTTTGCCACTCCGTAGTCGGTGACAACGATACGGTCTTTATTTTTCGCCCACAGCGGTGAAACGGCCAAAGCCGCCGCTATGAGCAGAACCGGTATGTACTTTCTCATACAATACTCCTTTATATTTCGATACAAATATATTATAACTTATAACATCGGGTTAGGTAAAGTGTTTTTTGATATTGTTTTGATTTGGGGAAATATGGTATAATATGAATGTAAGTAAATAAGATTCGGAGTGTATGTAATGAACCCCAACGAATATCAGAAACTGGCTCTTCGCACCGCCAACAAGGATCCCGAGTATCCCCGCATCATCAACGGCGTTTTGGGTCTGGCGGGAGAGGCCGGCGAGTGCGCCGACATAGTGAAAAAGCACCTTTTCCAGGGACACGAACTTAACAAGGAAAAGCTCCTCGACGAAATCGGCGACGTCCTTTGGTACTGCGCCTATTCCGCGGACGCTCTGGGACTTCGGCTTGAGGATATTATGCGGCACAATATCGACAAGCTGGCCAAACGCTATCCGGAAGGCTTCGCCGCCGACAAGAGCATCAACAGAAAGATATGAGAGTAATCGCTCCCACGGCCCGTTTTGAGGACGAAATAGACGGCGCCGCCATCATCAAAAAGATTGAGCTCTGCGGCAGAGTATGCTACAAAAGCGAGGATAAGATTAAAGCCGACAGCGCGGGCGAGTTTGTCCGCAAGATTATCGCTCGCGGCCACGAGTCGGTTCTTGAGCATGTGTCTCTTACGGCCCGCTTCATCTGCGACAGAGGCGTCACCCACGAAATCGTCCGCCACCGCATAGCGTCCTATTCTCAGGAGTCCACCCGCTACTGCAACTACGGCGGCGGGGAAGTGGTATTCATAAAGCCCTGCTTCTGCGAGGAAGGCTCCCCGGAGTACGAGGTGTGGCACGAGGCCTGCCGTTTGTCGGAAGAGTATTACAACAAAATGCTGGAAATGGGCATGACTCCCCAGCTTGCCCGTTCCGTTCTTCCCAACAGTTTGAAGACGGAGCTTATCATGACGGCGAACCTGCGGGAGTGGCGGCACTTCTTCAAACTCCGTCTCTCTTCCGGAGCCCACGTTCAGATGCGGGAAGTGGCGCGGATTCTCTGTGATGAGGCGAAGAGCAAGATTCCGGTCATTTTCGACGATATAAAATAGGAGGTCAGTCATGGATATGTGGGTCGGTTGGCTCATCGCCGCCGGTATTTTCCTCGTCGGTGAGATTATAAGCGTGGGTTTCATTCTCATGATGCCCGCCATCGCCGCTCTGATTGCCTGCGGAGCCGCCGGTTTGGGCGCGTCTCCCATATGGCAGATGGCGATATTCTGCGTCGCCACAACGATTCTTTTGCTGTTCATCAGACCTCTCATGCGCAAAGCCTTCAGAGCCGAGACCGAGAACACCTCCGACGCGTTTACCGTCATCGGCAAAGAGGGCAGAGTCATCGAAACCGTTACCGACGAGGGCGGAAAAGTTCTCGTTGACGGCGAGGTTTGGACAGCGGTAAGCGGGGAACCCATCGAGGTTGACGCCCGCGTTAAAGTTACGGAAATAATCGGCGTGAAAGTCCGCGTCGAGAAAATTACATTATAAGGAGTTATTTCAATGGAAGCATTGGGCATTCTCGTAATCATCGTTTTTATCATCTGTTTCGCCAGCATCAAAGTGGTGCGGCAGGCGGAAGTGTACATTATCGAGCGTCTCGGTAAGTACCACAACACCGCCGGAGCGGGTATCAACTTCATCATTCCTTTCGTTGACAGAGTCCGCGCCGTGGTCAGCATCAAAACCCAGACTCTGGACATTCCGCCCCAGAACGTTATTACCAAAGACAACGTAACCATTACCGTTGACAACGTTGTATTCTACCGCATCACCGATCCCGCCAGAGCCGTCTACGGAATCGAGTCTCTGAAGCGTGGTATCATGTACCTCGCCATCACCACCATCCGCGACATCGTGGGTAAGATGGACCTTGACCAGACTTTCAGTTCCCGTGACGTTATCAACGTTGAGCTTTGCCGGGTTCTGGACGAAGCCACCGACAAGTGGGGCTGCAAGGTTGAGCGCGTTGAGATTAAAGACATCAATCCGCCTACCGACATCAAGAACGCCATGGAAAAGCAGATGAACGCCGAGCGGAACAAGAGAGCTCTCATTCTCGAAGCCGAAGGTCAGCGCCAGAGCGCCATCACCGTGGCCGAGGGCGAAAAGCAGTCCAAGATTCTCGAGGCGGAAGCCCAGAAAGAGTCCAGCATCCGCATCGCCGAAGGTCAGCGGCAGGCCAAGATTCTGGAAGCCCAGGGTGAAGCCGAAGCTATCCTCAATATCGCCAAAGCCAAGGCCGCGGAAATCGACGCCGTGTACGCCGCCATCATGAACTCCAAGCCGGACGAGAAGCTGGTTGCTCTCAAGTCCCTTGAGGCTCTGAAAGAAGCCGCCAACGGCAAAGCCAACAAGGTATTCATCCCCTTCGACGCCACCAAGACTCTGGGAGCTGTCGCCACTCTCGCGGAAATGAGCGACAAAGCGGGACTCCTGGGCAAATAAATGAAAAAACTTATCGTATTCGGTGCCGGAGGCTTCGGTCGGGAGTTTATGTTCCTGGCGGAAGCCGGCCGGTACCGGTCATATCCTTTTGAGGAACACGAGATTCTGGGATTTGTCGACGACACGCCGGAACTGGCGGGTCAGGTTGTGAACGGCTATCCGGTTCTGGGCGACAGCGAATGGCTCAAGGCCTATCCGGAGCCGGTGGATGTGTTCTTGTGCGTGGGCATTCCCTCAGCCCGCAAAGCCATATACGAAAATCTGTCCGTGAACAAAAATCTCTCCTTCCCGCCGTATATCGCCTCGGAAGTCCTCGTGGCTCCCTCAACGGAGATCGGCGAAGGGGCTTTCATCGCCATGTTTACGGTGCTTACCATAAACACGAAAGTGGGGCGGTTTGTTCACATTCACGGCAACAACTCCATCGGCCACGACTGCGTCCTTGAGGATTTCTGCACCCTCTATTCCAAGGTGAATATCTCCGGTTACACCCACGTTTGCGAAGGGGCGGAGATTTACTCTTCCGTCACCACCGTTCCCCACGTCACCGTCGGAAAGAACACAAAGGTGGCGGCCTGTGCCTGCGTCACCAAGGATTTGCCGGACAACTGCCTGGCGGCGGGAGTGCCGGCGGTTATTAAGAAGTATTTCGATACGGAGCCGAAAAATTGAGCGATGTCCTCGTAAGCGTGGATTGCATAACATACAACCACGCGTCTTATATTCGCGACGCGCTGGAGGGAATACTGTCTCAGAACACGGATTTCGCCTTTGAAATCCTGGTTCACGACGACTGTTCCACCGACGGCACGCAGGATATAATCCGCGAATACGAGGAAAAGTACCCGGACATCGTAAAACCCATATATCAGACGGAAAACCAATACAGCAGGGATTTGAAGTTCTACGCCCGGTATCAGTTTCCCCGGGCTCAAGGCAAATATTTCGCCAGCTGCGAGGGGGACGACTATTGGACGGATCCGGACAAGCTGCGCGCCCAGGTTGACTATATGGAGACCCACCCGGATTGCTCTTTTTGCATTCACGGGGCGGAGTTTGTGCGGCCCGACGGGGATTTGCTCCGCTATACCCACTTCGCCGACAGCGACAGAGACTTTGACCTTACCTATTTCATGCGGAACCGGGAAGAGTTTATGACCGCCACGCTGATGATACCCACACGGCTTCTCACGAACCTGCCCACATGGTATTATCGGGCTCTCACCGGCGATACGCCCATTGCCCTCTACGCTCTCAGTCAGGGCTACGGGCATTACATCAACAGGATTATGTCCTGCTACCGTGTCGCGGCGCCGGGGTCGTGGTCCGCGAACACCGCGAAGCTTCCCCACGTGAACTTCGCCGCCTACAAGGCCAACCTCGCCCAGCTCTACGCGGCGGCGGACGACTTTACGGGTTATAAACACCACGACGAAATGGTGAAACATGTAAACGAGCAGCTGCGGCGGACGGTGAAGAGGGCGGCCCTCGGCTTTGAAAACCTCTCGCCGGTGCGGCGGATTCAGCTTGCCCTTATGATTTGTTTCCCGGGCATATACAAAAAAATCAAAGGCGACAATATAATCGATTAGGATTGAAATGAGCGATAAACCTATCTACGTAACCAGATCATCCATGCCCACATGGGAGGAGTTCGCGGAGGAGATTCGCGAGATTTGGGATACGCATCAACTTACCAATATGGGACCCAAACACGAGCGGCTGGAGCGGGAGCTTGAGTCGTTTCTCGGTATGAACTGCGTCTCGCTTTTCACCAACGGCCACCTGGCTCTGGAGGCCGGCATAACGGCTCTGGGTCTCACCGGCGAGGTCATAACCACGCCCTTCACCTTCGCTTCCACCACCCACGCCATTGTCCGCTGCGGTCTCACGCCGGTTTTCTGCGACATCAAACCCGACGATTACACCTTGGACCCGGACAAGATTGAGGATCTTATTACCGACAAAACTTCCGCCATAATGCCCGTCCACGTCTACGGCAATATCTGCGATTTTAAGAAGATTGAGGCAATCGCCGAGAAGCACGGCCTGAAAGTTTTCTACGACGCCGCCCACGCCTTCGCCGAAAAAGTTGAGGGCAGGAGCGTGGCGGCCCTGGGTGATATGTCCATGTTCAGCTTCCACGCCACAAAGGTTTTCAACACCGTGGAGGGCGGGGCGCTGGCATACAACGACGAAAGTCTGCGGCCCATCGTAAAAGGTCTCAAAAACTTCGGTATAACCGGTCCCGAAACCGTGCCGTATCTGGGCGGCAACGCCAAAATGGACGAGTTCCGAGCCGCCATGGGTCTTTGCAATATGCGTCATCTGAGCGAGCACATAGCCAAACGGAAAGTCCTTACGGAAATATACAGAGAACGGCTTTCCGGTATAGAGGGTATCAAACTCAATCCCGTTCGCGAAGACACGGAAAGCAATTACGCTTACTTCCCGGTGGTTTTCGACGGTTTCAAACTCTCACGAAACGAAGTTTTCGACGCTCTCGCCGAAAAGAACGTTTTCGCCAGAAAATATTTCTATCCTTTAACCAACACTTTTGAGTGTTATAAGGGCGTTTTCAACGCCGATAACACGCCCGTAGCCCTGCGAATAGCCGACAATGTTATGACTCTTCCGCTTTTCTCCGACTTGGAACCGGAAGATGTTCATAGAGTTTGCGATATAATCGCAAGTTTATAAACACGTTTAAAAAACTCACACAAGGAGTATTTGTAAAATGTCCAATCAGACATCCGCGAAACTCGACAGTCTCGCGATCAACGCAATCAAGTTTCTCGCCGTAGACGCCATCAACAAGGCGAAGTCCGGTCATCCGGGCGCTCCCATGGGCATGGCGGATATGGCCTACGTGCTGTGGTCCAAGGTTATGAACTACGACCCGAAGAACCCGGCTTGGCCCAACAGAGACAGATTTATTCTCTCCGGCGGCCACGCTTCCGGTCTGCTCTACGCTCTGCTGCACATCTCCGGTTACGGCATCACCATGGACGACATCAAGAACTTCCGCCAGTGGGGTTCCGTCACCTCCGGCCACCCGGAATACGACGTGGCCAAGGGTATCGAGATGACCACCGGTCCTCTCGGCGCCGGTGTCGCCACCGCTGTGGGTATGGCCATGGCCGAGAAGAAGATTGCCGCCACCTTCAACAAGCCCGGTTTCGACCTGGTAAATCACAAGATTTACGTCACCTGCGGTGAAGGCGACCTTATGGAAGGCATGAGCTACGAAGCCGCCTCTCTGGCCGGTCACTTCAAGCTGGACAACCTTGTCTACCTCTTTGACTGCAACGAAATCTGCATCGAGGGCGACACCCACCTCACTCTTTCCGAGGACTTCGCCAAGCGCTTCGAGTCCGCCGGTTGGTACGTCCAGACCGTTGACGGCCACAATGTTGAGGACCTTCTGAAGGGCATCACCAACGCCAAGAATCACACCGGCCAGCCCAGCATCGTTATCTGCCGCACCACCATCGGCAACGGCTCCCCCAACATGGCGGGCAAGGCCGGCTGCCACGGCTCTCCTCTGGGCGCCGAAGAAGCCGCTCTCACCAAGAAGGAAGCGGGTTGGGAATACGACGATTTCACCGTTCCTCAGGAAGTTTACGACCTCTTCGCCGAAGTCGCCAAGGAAGGCGCCGCCAAGAGCGCCGCTTGGGACAAACTCTTCGCCGACTATAAGGCCAAGTTCCCCGAAGAAGCCAAGCTTTGGGACTCCATGATGTCCGGCGAGGTTCCCGCGGATCTGGACGATAAGATTTTCGCCGACCTCGACCTTGAGAAGGCCACCGCATCCAGAGCCGCTTCCGGCAACGTTATTCAGGCTATCTCCGCCAATCTGCCGTCCTTCATCGGCGGCTCCGCGGACCTCGCTCCCGCCAACAAGACCGACGTCAAGGGCGGCGGCGACTTCGAGGCCGACAATTACCTGGGCAAGAACATCCACTTCGGTATCCGCGAACATGCCATGGGCGCCGAAGTCAACGGTATGGCTCTCTACGGCGGACTTATTCCCTACGGCGCCACCTTCCTGGCTTTCAGCGACTATATGCGCTGCGACGTGAGACTGGCCGCCCTCATGGGAATCCGCTCCATCTTCGTGTTCTCCCACGACAGCATCTTCGTGGGTGAGGACGGACCTACCCATCAGCCCATCGAGCACACCGCTTCCCTGCGGCTTATCCCCAACCTCACCGTGTTCCGCCCCGGCAACACCGCCGAGACCGCGTACAGCTGGCTCTACGCCCTCAATAACGCCGGCGCTCCCACCTGTATCATTCTCTCCAGAAACAACCTGGGTCAGAAGTACGGCACCCGGGAAATCGCCAAGGGCGCTCTGAAGGGCGGCTACGTGGTGAAGGACGCCGCTAAGGTTGACCTGGTGGCCATCGCCACCGGCACCGAGCTCTGCACCACCATCGAGGCCGCCGAGGCCCTCGAAGCCAAGGGTATCGGCGTGAGAGTCGTCTCCATGCCCAGCGTTGAGGTCTTCGAGAAGCAGTCCGACGAGTATAAGGAAAGCGTTCTGCCCAAGGGCGCCAAGAAGGTCGTCTTTGAGTGCTCCGCCACCGCCGGCTGGTACAAGTTCGTGGGTTGCGACGGCGCCGTGTTCGGAATCGACCACTTCGGCGCTTCCGCTCCCGCCGGCGTCCTCGCCGAGAAATACGGCTTCGACGCCAAGGGTATTCAGGCCAAGATGGAAGAATGCCTCGCCAAGTAATACCGACTACACAAACATTAACGGCTCCCCTCGGGGAGCCGTTAATGTTTGTGTTATACTGTTTTATTCGCTTGTGGTGTCTTCGATGGTGTAGCAATCGGTGTCTTGCTTCTCGGCCTTGTCGATTTGAAAAGCGATGATTTTGTTTAACAAATCATTGTCGAATTTCACGGATGAGTATTCGTTCCTTACTTCCTCGAACCGACCGGCTCGGCGGAGAAGATCGCATTTTATTACGTTGAACGTGTCTTTGTTGCTGTTGTGTTCATCGGATATTAATTCCGATATAAGCGATACGGCGATATCGCGGCAATATTTCGCGTTTTCGACGTCCTGCTCATCATCGCAAGCCCACGCCGCGTGAAGAATGGCGTTGAAAGCCGTTATGAGTTTTTCGTCCGTCGATTTTTTCTTGAAAAGTTTATCGAGAACAGACGGCTTCTTTACGGCACTTGCGGGTGCGGTACATATTTTGTATTCCTTGTAGAATCGGGCAGCCAAATCCGATTTGAATTTTCTGCCGTCACATGATACATACTCGTCCGATTCAAGAAACTCCTTTGTAATCTCGGCGGGGTCGGACACCTCACCGGAAACGTAGCCGCAATCGGGGCATTCCTGTACCCAATAGCACATGGTACTGCGTTGCATTTCCGCCGGACGTAAATCCAAGTCGGAACTGCCGAAACAATTCGTGCTTGCGATAACGGGAAACTCGTTTTCCGCGCCGCACATAGCGCATTTTACCGTGTCGGGAAATACTGTTGTCATAGCGTTGCTCCTTTTTTTATTAAATAATACCGCGGTTACGCCTTGATAGTTCCCGATATTTCACATCAAAAAAATATCTCCCCGAGCATCGCTGTTCGGGGAGATTGTTATTTTGGGTATTATTCGATTTCGATACCCTGAATTACGGCGTCGTTGGCACCTTTGGCAACGAGTTTGATAACTATGTTGCCGTCTTTATCGGGGACGATGTCGTCGAAGCGTAGGTCGGCGTTGAAGTGGTCTTCTTCCGCCCACTGGCCCATATCCCAATCCTTTGCAACGAGTTTGCCGTTGATGGA
>JAGDDM010000254.1 GCA_017958015.1 Abditibacteriota bacterium
CGCTTCCACGTCGTTGGACTTTATGATATTTCTCATAAGGTCCTTGTCGCCGAAGTCTCCCACAACAAGTTCCGCTCCGCTTACGGCGCCCTTGTGTCCCGCGGAAAGGTCGTCGATAACGATAACTTTCTCGCCGCTTTCGACAAGGCGTTTTACGGTGTGGCTGCCCACATAACCGGCTCCGCCGGTAACAAGAATCGACATTTCTGTTTCTCCTTTCGTGTGCCGACGCACACATACATAAATTATACCACTAATCGGGTTATAATGCAAAAAAGCCCGACATTAGTCGGGAAAAGGGATAAAGCCGAAACGGCAGAGGTTTCAGGTGCCGGGTGCCGGGTGCCGGCGATGGTGTTTCGCTATCGCGAAACGGATTATAAAACCCGCATTGCAATGTGGGTTGGTAGAATCCGTCGGCTTTGCCGACACATTCCCTGGCCCCTGACCCCTGACACCTGGCCCCTATTTAATTATTCATACCTCAGACATTCGATCGGATCCAGCTGCGACGCCTTCTTCGCCGGGTAGTAGCCGAAGAAGATGCCCACCATGCAGGAAAAGCCGAAGGACATGAGGATGGACCACACGGAGACGGAGGCGGTGAAGGTGGACAGCGCGCTCATGATTTGCGACACGCCCACGCCGAAGATGATACCGATTATGCCGCCCACGATGGAGAGCATAAGGGACTCGATGAGGAACTGGCTTTGAATGTTGCTGTTCTTGGCCCCCAGGGCCTTGCGGATACCTATCTCCTTTGTGCGCTCCGTGACGGACACAAGCATGATGTTCATAACGCCGATGCCGCCCACGAGAAGGGACACGCAGGCGATGCCGCCCAAAAGGAGGGTAAAGGTCTGGGAAGTCTGGTTCGCCATCTCCATAATCTCGTTCTGGTTGAAGATTCTGAAGTCGTCGTCCTCCGGGTTCTTAATCTTATGCTCCTTGCGCAGAATCTTGTTAATCTGGGCCTCGGCGGTGTTCATTTTGGACATATCCGTAGCCTGAACGTTGATATTCCCGAGGTATTTGGTGCCCATAAGCCGCCGCATGGCGGTGGTGAGGGGGATAATGATAATGTCGTCCTGGTTCATGAAGCCGCTGGAGCCCTTGGACTTCAACAGTCCCACAACCTCGAACTTGATACCCTTTATGCTTATGGTCTTGCCCACGGGAGTCATCTCGCCGAAGAGAGTCTCCGCGGTGGTGGGGCCGATAACCGCCACCTTTTTGATACCCTTCACGTCGTTATCCCGAATGAATCTGCCCTTTTCCACGGTGTAGTTGCGGATGTCGGCGTACTCGGGAGTTGTGCCGTAGATGGAGGTGTTGGTATTGTTGTTGGCGTACTTAACCTGGGCGGAGGTCTGAACCTGGGGGGCCAGTTTGCCTATGGCGCTGGCCTTGCGCAGGGCCTCCACGTCGGAGAGTGTGAGGCTCTGCATACTGCCCATACCGCCCCGGACGCCGCCGTTTCTGGACTGTCCGGACATGATGGTCAGGTTGTTTGTGCCCATGCTCTGAATGCTGCTCATCATGGATTCCTTGGCGCCGGAAGCCAGAGCCAGCATACATATGACCGCTCCCACGCCGATGATGATACCCAGCATGGTGAGGGCCGCCCTCGTCTTGTTGGCAACGATACTCTCAAGGGCGAGGATTATACTTTCGGTTATGTTCATGTATGTTCCTCCTCCGGAAGCGTCGCCAAAACGTCCCGGGCGTCAATCTGCTCGGTGACTTTCTCGTCGGAGACTATTCTGCCGTCTCGGAATCTGACGATTCGCTGAGTGTGCCGGGCGATGTCCTCCTCATGGGTCACCATAATGAGGGTCTTGCCCTCCCGGTGAAGCTCCTGAAAGATGGCCATGATTTCCTCGCTCATGCGGGTATCCAAGTTGCCGGTGGGCTCGTCGCCGAAGATAATCACAGGGTCGGTGACGATGGCTCTGGCGATGGCCACTCTCTGCTGCTGACCGCCGGAGAGTTCGTTGGGCTTGTGGTCCGCCCGCTTCTCCAGTCCCACGTGGGCAATGGCCTTCAGCGCCCGTTCTTTGATGTCCTTGGCGCCGGGGGTGTACTGCAGGGGAAGCATCACCTGCTTCAGGACCGTCCGCCGGGGAATAAGGTTGAAGGTCTGGAACACGAAGCCTATTTTGCGGTTTCTTATCTCCGCCAGTTGGTCGTCGTCCATGTCCGCCACCTCTTTGCCGTCCAGAAGGTATGATGAGCCCTCCGCCGGCTTGTCGAGACAGCCGAGAATATTCATGAACGTTGACTTGCCGGAGCCGGAGGGGCCCATGATTGCCACGAACTCACCCTCCTCCACCTTGAGGGACACGTCCTTCAGGGCGTGGAGCACCGTATCGCCCATAACGTAGGTTTTGTTTAAGTGCTTAACGTCTATCATTAGGTGAGCCTAAAACATTCTCGGACCGCCCCGGCGGCGGTTGTTGTTGCCGGAGCCGAACATGTCCAGAGTGGCGTCGGGAACCAAAATGAAGTCTCCCTCATTCAGGCCGCTCTTAATCTCCGTGTTGTCGTCGCCCACAACGCCGATTTCGATAATCTTCTTCTCCACGGTTACGCCCTTGGGCAAACCGCCGGGAGCGCCCTTGCCGGATCTACCCATGCCGGAGGGGGCTCCGGAAGGTCTACCCATGCCGGAAGGTCTTCCGCCGCCGGAGGGCATCTGGCCGGGCTTCATTCCCTTGGGCATACCCTTGGGACCCCTGCCGGATTTCATCATTTCCTCCGGGGACTTCATGCCCTTCAAAACCTGAACCTGGGCGCCTTCGTCGGTCATGGTAACCGCCTCGCTGGGCAGATAGAGGGCGTCCTCAACCTTTTCCACAATAAAGTCGCAGGTGGCGTTCATATCCGGCTTCAGGCGGTTGTCAGTCTGGGCGATTTCCACGGTGACCGGGATGCTTGTTACGTTCTGTTCCGATGTGGCCATAGGGGCGATCTTCACCACTTTGCCCTTGAACTGCTCGTCCTCGTAGGCGTCAACGGTGACTTCCACGTCCTGACCCATTTTGACCTTGGCGATGTCCGTCTCATCCACGTTCACCTCAACCTGCATGCGGGTGATGTCGGCGATGTCGACGATGGTGATACCCTTGCCGCTGTTACCCATGGAGGAACGACCGGCGGTGACAACGGAACCCACTTCCGCGTATTTGGCTATGACGACGCCGTCGCGGGGAGCCTTGATGTCGGTGTAACCCAACTGGGTTTTGGCCTTGTCCAGGGCCGCTCTCGATTTGACGGTCTGGGCCTCAGCCTGGCGGATGGAATCTTCTCTCATCTGATCCTCATAGACGCCGGATTTGGCGGATATGAGGGCGGCCTTTGCCTGAGCCACGCTTGCCTTGGCGGAAGCCAGCTCCTGCCGCTTAATCTCAATCTGAACCTTGTTGGCGTTGGCGACCTTCAGGGCTGACTGAGCGTTGGTAACTCTCGCTTCCGCCGCCTTTACGGTCTGGTTGCACTCGTCGTTTACGGTGTCGTATGTCTTCTTTGCGGAATCGAGGCGGGCTTTGGCGGATTGATAGGACTCGCTGGCCGCGTCGAAATCACTCTTGGAGATATATCCCTTGGCCTGAAGCTCTTTTTTGCGGGCGTAGTCGTTCTCCGCCTTCTCGAAGGCGGCCTGAGCCTCGTTGTAGGAAGCCTTGGCGGAAGCCAGACGCTGGGGCACCGTGGCCTTTTTGGTCTGTTCCAGAGCCGCCTGGGCGTCCGCAAGATTCGTCTTGGCCTGATTGATGTTCTCGGCGGTGATGGTGGGCTGCACGTTGTACTCGTACTGAGCCTGATTGAGCCGCTTCTCCGCCGCCGCCAGAGCCTGCTTGGCGTTTTCGATGTTGGACTGGGTCTTTATGACCTGCATGTCCCTGTTCTGCTTGGCGGAGTCAAGATTAGCCTGGGAGCTTCTGTTGTCCGCCTCCGCCTGCTCAAGGTCGGCCTTCAGGTCGCTGGGATCTATCCGGGCGATGACCTGTCCGGCCTTCACCATGTCGCCCTCGTCAACGGTCATTTCCACAATCTCGCCGCCCACGTTGGAGCTGAGGTTGATGGTGGTAATGGGGGTGAGGACGCCGGTGGCGGATACGGTGGAGGCTACTCTGCCCCTCTGTACCCGGGTTATCTCGCCGGTGGGAGTTTCTTCGGTCTGCTTGTGGGCGTTCTTCCAAAGGAAAAATCCCGCCGCCGCCGCTATGACTAACGCGGGGATTATGAATTTTTTAATCTTTTTCATTTGCCGCCTCCTTTATCTCCTTGTCCTCAATTATCGTGGGGTCTATCTCAAGGTCGCCCACGGCATACTCCAACGACGCCAGAGCGATGCAATAGTCGTAGCGTGCGTCCACGTCGTTTGTCTTGGCCGTTATAAGCTGCTGTTCCGCGTTCAAAAGGTCCAGAGCTATGCCCAGACCCTGAGCGTACCGCTCTTTCTGGGCTTCGTAGTTCTTCTCCGCCGACTTCAGAGCCGCTTGGGTTGCCGTCAGCTTTTCGGAACAGTTCACAACTTCCATATAAGCGTCCGCGACATCACCCCGGACATCGATATCCAGCTGAGCGAGACGCAGCTCGGTATTGGCCTTGTCAATCTTCGCCTGAGTCAGGGCCGCCTTGTTGGCGCCGCCGTCGAATACGTCAAAGGAAAGACCGCCGAGAACGGTGAGGCCGTGTTCGTTGTAGCCGCCGTGGATGGACTGTTCGTAATCCGCCGTCAGAGTGGGCCGAATTGAGCGGTTGATTTTGGCCCGTTTCACCTTCTCGTCGGCCACCTTGGACGCCGCCAGATACTGCCTGATGTCAGGCCGAACCTCAAGGGCCTTGGCCATGCACTCCTCAAGGGAACCGTAGGGGTTGTCCGCGGGAGCGGCTTCAACCACGTCGAAATCCTTGTCCGGGGACTCGCCCAAAAGAGAAAGGAGAGCTATGGAACCGGAGCGGACGCTGTTCTGCGCCGTCAGGCTGTTCACCTTGGCTGAAGCGAGATTCGCCTCGATGGGATATTTGTCCACGGGAGCGGCAACTCCAACCTCCACCTGAGCGTTGATCTGATCAAGAAGGTTTTGGTTGTACTCGGCGTCGATCTTCGTTACATCAAGACGATTTTTCGCCCGAAGGAAAGAGTAGTACGCCCTCTTCACATCGTACGTCACCGTCTGGAAGTTGCGAATCTCCGCGAACTCCGACTGCTCCACGCCGTACTTGGCGCCCCGAACGTTCGATTCCCGAATGCCGCCGTCGTAGATATTCTGACTTATCGATATGGCGGTGCCGTTGCGGTGCTGGGAGAGAACGCCGTGGTTTGAGGTGAGGAAGTTGTTCCGCACGGAAACCTGGGGGTAGTAGCCGCTTTTGGCGGTCTTGACGCTCTGCTCGGAGCTCAGGACGCTGTTGCGGGAGGTAAGAATGTTGTAGTTGGCTTTGTAGGCGCGCTCAAGGCACTCGTCCAGAGTGACCGTCTCGCAGAAAACGGGCAGAGCCGTAAACGCCGCGAGAGCCGCCGTAAGGCAGAGTTTAATCTTCATACGCTTCACCTTTCGTTTGGGTTTTTAACCTATCTTCTTAACCCTGAACTTTCTTTATGTACTCATCCACATCCACAATCGTACCCGTCAATCTCGCCTCTTCGGCGGCGAAGGTGATAAGGTGGTTGTAGCAGGATTCTTCTATGGTGGGAACGGATTTTCCGGTGTAGATTCCGGCGAGATAGTCGTAGAAATCCACGATGATTCCGCCGTCACCGCCGCCGTGGCCCCCGTTCATGCCGTCCGCGGCGGTGAGGGGCACCGTTTCCGTCTCCCGGGTTTTGAAATCGAACAACTTCACGGGGCTCTCGCCGTCCATGGCGGCGTGAACCTCGCCCTTGGTTCCCATGATGTGGATATGCCTGCCGCCCTTGTTGAAGGCGTTCATGCTGAAGGTAACGGTGACGCCGCCGTCGAAGAGCATATTCACCGTCTGGTGGTCCACGACGTCGTTGTCGCACTTAAATACGCACCGGCCGTAGGGGTCGTGGGTCACCGCCTCCGCCATCATCTCCTTGGTGGGAATAACCTGCCTGGTGATGTCCTTGCCGAACCAGGAAACGGGCTCGCAGGTCATGTAGACTTTGTCCACGTGGTAGGGGCACTCCTCCGCCGCGGGACAACCCTGCACGCAGTAGTCGGGAGCGCCCTCGGGAGCGTTTTCTTTTGTGAAATAGGATAGGGTTCCGAAGGACTGAACCTTGCGGCACTTCTTGCCCAGCAGCCACTGGAGAATGTCGAAGTCGTGGCAGGATTTCTGGAGGAGCATAAAGGAGCTTCTGCCCTCGTTCCCCCACTTGCCTCGGACGAAGCTGTGGGTCTGGTGCACGTTGCCCACGCACTCCTCGTGATTAATTGACATAACCTCACCCAGCCTGCCGCTGTCGATGAGGTTTTTGAGGCAGTTGAATATGTCGGTGTAGCGCAGAACGGTGCCGAGAACGACTTTCACGTTGTTTGCCACCGCTCTGTCTCTGACGGCCACGCAGTCCTCCGGCGTGGACGCGATGGGCTTCTCCAGGAGCATATCGTAGCCCAGGTCCGCAGCGATCAGAGCCGGCGCGGTGTGATCCCGATCCATGGTGGTGATGACCGCGGCGTCGGCGATTTTGCCGAGGGCCAAAAGGTCCTTCCAATGGGTGAAACACCGCTCCTCGGGGATGTTATGCTTTGCGCGCACATACTCCCGTCTGTTGTCGATGGGTTCCGCCACGGCCACAACCTCAAACTTCTCCGGCATGGTGCCCATGATGTCCGTGTAGATGAGACCTCTGTCTCCGGCTCCGATGAGTATAACTTTTATTTTCTTCAAAACTTACTTCCCTATGAGGCTAATTTTTTTCGGGTCGGCCTCTCCTCGGCATGTCCCTAAGCTTCGCCACGCCCTCTTTGCCCAGAACGCCGCGAATCTCGTTCCATTCCCTCAGCAGCGCCCTGTCCCGCTCCGTCCGCGCCTTGGTGTACTCGTCAAGGGCGGCTTTCGCGGCGGCCTCGCTGTAGGAATCGGAGCAGAGAGTCTCCCGAAACTTCCCTCCGGCGTCTCTCACCTTTTCGTCAAGGCTGCCGACGGTTTCCTCATACTTGTTTATTATACCGGAAATTTTTTCTCTTTGCACGGAAGTGAGACCCAAATTTTCGGAAAATCTCTCGTTGCCCATAAATCTTATCATCATAAGGGCCCTGTCCGCGCTCATTCCGAAGCCTTTGCCCGGAGCGGGACCATGACCCTTAAAGGGTTTGTCGCCTTTCGTTTGGGACCTCTCGGGCTTCTTCTCCGGCTTGACATCGGTTTTTTTCTTCTCTTCCGGTTTTTTCGCCTCTTCCGTTTTTTCTTCCGGTTTCGCTTCCTCCACGGTAACCGGAGTCTCGATAGCCGGCTCCTCGGCAACAACGGCGCTCTCGGGAACCTTCGACTCGGCGGTGTTTACTTTGTACACGCAAAAACCGGCCACACCGAGAACAAGCAGCGATAAAGCGGATATTATAATCTTCTTCTTCATAATTTTACCCATCTAATCCGTCGCCGACAGGCGACACATTAATTATTCATTATTCATTATTCAATATTCACTATTCATTCACTGTACGCCCAACGGCGTACAGTGTTGCCCCTCCGCGTTCAAATCAGAGGAAAAGTTATTTTTTCGCGGAGGGGCAAATCGTTAGGCAGGTTGTATAAAATTATTCTTCAAAGTCTTCTTCGGGTTCGGCGGGCTGCTGAGGTCTTTCGCCCCAGCCTCTGCCCTGGCCGCGGCCCTGACCACGCTGTCCGTCGGGTCTTCCCCAGCCCTGACCGGGTCTGCCCTGACCGGGTCTGCCCATACCGGGACCGCCCATGCCGGGTCCGCCCATCATGAAGGCTCCGCCCTTGGCCAGTTTGGCTCTCTGCTCGGCGGTGAGCACGGCGCGAACGTTGGTCCATGTCTTGAGCTTGGCGGCGGTTACGGCCGCTTCGTCCGCCTGAGCGGTGGCGAGAAGTTTGGCTACCGCGTCGGCGTCGTAGTTGTCGGCATAGAGAGCGTCGGTGAAGGCTTTGGCGCTGGCGTCCGCCTTGGTCTGAAGGGCCTTGGTTCCCTCGGCGTCGTTGTTGATGAGCTCCTTAATCTGGTTGAGCTGGGCTTCGGTGAGTTCCAGATTCTGAGCGCTGCGCTCGATCATGTTCACGTCCAGGAACCGGAGGGCTTGGCTCGGGCTCACTTGGAACGGTCTCATCTGTCCGGGACGACCCTCTCCCCGTTCTCTCCGGGGTCCGTTGCCGTTACCCTGACCGCCGCCCTGCTGGGCGATGATGGGCATAGCCGCCATCATTGCGGCGATAGCGAATGCGATTACGATGTTGCGTTTCATTTGAATACTCCTTTCGGATACCTCCGTTTTCCGTTTTCCGAAAAACTCCCGCCTCCGGGAAAGAGGAGGTAACGGTTCGAAGGCGGGAGCCCGAATCGGAACATGTCCGACTCTTTTGTTCTTACACTCTTATTATAGACGATTCGGGCCCGTAATATATTTCCGAAATATTTTAATTCGGTTTTATCTTCGTTAAAATCCCGCAATTTTATCCGGCGGCGTGGTAAAATATAATCAAGGAGAATACATATTATGGAAAACATAAAGATACTTATCGCCGACGACGACCCGGATCTCATCGAGGGACTGGGTTGGTATTTGGAAAACGAAAACTACAAAGTCATATCCGCCGCGGACGGCGAGGAAGCCCTCGCCAGGTTCCGCTCCGAAAAGCCGACGCTGGCAATTCTCGACGTCATGATGCCCAAAAAGGACGGCATCGAGGTGTGCGGAACAATGGCTGCGGAGGACCCGGACTGTCTCATTATGATGCTCTCCGCCAGAGACGGGGAGATAGACAAGGTGCGGGCGTTGAAGGGTGGCGCCGACGACTACGTGACGAAGCCCTTCAAAATAGCCGAGTTGGTCGCCCGCATAGGCGCCCTTCTGCGCCGTCGAAGCCGTTCCGCGCCCCAAGCCGAGCCGGAAACCGGACTGCGCTATCAAAACCTGGTGCTTAATAAGGAAGAGCGCATGGTGCGGGTTGAGGGCAAAGAGGTGGAGCTGACGGCCATGGAGTTCGACATGCTGCTGGCTCTCATGGAGCGGCCGGGTAAGCCCATGGCTCGGGGCGACCTGGCGGAAATCGTGTGGGGAAACTTCTACGGCGACTTCCGGCAGGTTGACAACCTCATCTTCCGACTGCGGGAAAAGCTCTCCGCCGCCGGCTGCGAAAACTTCCCCATCGCCACGGTGCGGGGCATCGGCTACGCCTTCAGACCTTAGGAGGTCATCATGAAAAACAAAAACAGCACCGTTCGGACAAAACTCATCGCCTCGATTCTCATCAGCCTTTTCGTCAGCTGGATTCTGGCCGCGGGCATATCCAACTACGTGAACTTTCTCGAATGGAAGAGTTTCCGCAGCGAGGTGATGAAAGAACGTCTCGGGCGGGAGCCCAAGTTCACTGCCTGGGAGTTCTTCACGGGACGGTCCCCCATGATGGGACGCCGACCCATGGAGGGCAGACGGCCGCCGGAGTTTGACCGCCGACCGATGGGAGAGCGCCCTCCGAAAAACGGACGTCCCCCGGAGTTTCGGGAAGGCGGACCGGGCCGGGGTCCGAGACGGGAGTTCGCCCGGGCGGCGATAATTCAGAGCGGAGTTCTGCGGGTGGCTCTGGCGGCACTCATCACCATCATCGCCGGTATGCTCATCAGCAAGATTTTCACCAAACCCCTTAAAACCCTCACGGAGGGAGCGGAAAAGTTCACCGAGGGCGATTTCGACCACCGTATTCCCGACCTGGGTCCCGGGGAGTTCAACGAGGTGGCGGAGTCAATGAACGCCATGGCCGCCAAGGTTTCGGAGCAGATAGCCGACCTTGAGGAGGATTCCCGGCGGCGGATGCGGTTCCTGGCGGACGTGGCCCACGAGCTTCGGAGCCCGGTGACCACCCTCCAGACAATGGCGAGCGCCCTTGTGGACGGCACCGCGGACAACCCGGAGCGCCGGGAGCGGGCGGTGAACTCCATTATGTCCACTTCCGATAGGCTTCTGGGCCTGGTGCGGGACCTGACGGACTACGCCAAGTTGGACCTTGAGGACTTTTCCGTGAACAAACGAAACTTCGACCTGGCCGCCCTGCTGGAGACCATAGCCGAAACGAAAAACCGAGAGGCGGCGGCAAGGAACATGACCGTCCGCTTCGTGTCCGACCTGAAATCCTTTATGTACAACGCCGCCCCGGACAGGATAACCCAAATAGTCGACAACGCCGCGGGCAATGCCCTGGCCTACGCGGGAGAGGCATCGTCGGTTGTTATATCTCTGGAAGTTGACGACGACGTAAAGGTGAAAATCGCCGACAACGGCAAGGGAATCTCCTCCGCCGACCTGCCCTTTGTCACCGACGCCTTCTACAGGGCCAGCAAATCCCGCACCCCGGGAGAGGGGCACAGCGGTCTGGGACTTTCCATAGCATCCCGGCTGGCGGAAGCCCACGGCGGAACGCTCACCGTGGAAAGTGTCGAGGGAAGCGGAACCACCGTTGTTTTGAAACTCCCCAAGCAAAGCTAAACAAAAAAAGGCTCCCTAAGGAGCCTTATTTTTTTGCGCGCAAACTTTTACTTGCGGATTCTTCTCTTCATACCGAGCACGGATACCAGACCCATAACGCCGTAGGCGTAGGTGGCGGGTTCGGGAACTTCGGCTTCTTCCTTTTCGGTATATTCGAACTTGAAGAAACTGGCGCCGATGGTTTCTTCGCCGCGAATCTCGCCGCCCTCAACATCGGAGAAGTCCAGGGCTACTTCGTAGATTCCGAATACATCGTTTTCGGGGGTGAAGTACAGGGTGAACATTCCGTCGGTACGATCCATGCCGGTGAAATCATTCACGTAGATGATGCGCTGATGTTCCTCGTTGAAGTAGTAGGCGAAGTACACGTTGATGTTGTCCTCAACATCCTGAAGCACGTCTTCGGGAAGGCCGCTGAGGTAGAAAGAGAAGGAAGAAGGACTGCCGGCGGGAATATTGCCGTTAACGAGCCATTCGTCGGCGCTGTCAAGAACTTCGGCGTGAATCAGATCAACGGGCTCGTTTCCGAAGTAAACGGAACCGGTGACGTTGCCGATCTCGTCGAGAACGGAATTTCCGGCCTTGGAGAAGGTCCATTGTACCGTGCCGTCGGCGAAAGCGGAAACGGAAAGGGTCAGAATTGCCGCGAGGGCAAAGAAAGCGATAAGTTTTTTCATTGGTTTTCTCCTTATTTTGAAATTTTTTAATAAAACCGCGGATATTATACTACAAACAATATTGAGTTGTCAAGACGTTTTTGGGAATTAAGCAAAAAAAATCCTCCCCGAAGGGAGGATTTTTTTGATAGCGATGTCAGTTGACTTTTTCGACGCCGGTCATTCTGATGGCGGAGTTGCCGTTGTCGTCCAGGGTGACGATACCGGTGACAACCAGGCAGTCGCCGTTGCGGTAGGAGCTGCCGGAGCCGACAATGATTTCCTTGCCGACCACGCCCATGGATTTGACGAACATACCGATGTTGTTCACACCCCTTGTGTCCTTCGCGCCCTTTTGGCGGCCGAAGTTGTTGCCGCCCACGGCATTCCAATTGACGAATACGGGTCTCACCTTGGCGGAGGGGTCGGTAACGATAACGCTGTCGGCGTCGATGTATCTCTCACCGTCCGCGCCGGTGCGGATGGCGCCCACAAGGTCAAACTTACCCCCGGTGATGCCGGCGCCCACCACTTTTACGCCTCTGACGCCGTCGGTGGCGTAGATGCATTCGTCAAAGACGGCGGTGACGGTGAGGTTCTCAAACCGGAACACTCCGCCGTCGAACTCGTTTCTGACGCAGGCGGCGAGAGTCGTTGTCTCAACATTCTCGTCCGCGGCTATGAGGTTGATATTACAGGTGATGTCGTCGCTTTCCACCTTGAGGGCTCTTGAGTATGCCTTGTAGCCCTCGGCGGCGGCGGTCAGGGTGTAGGTGCCGCTGTTTACAACCGCCTCGTACCAACCGTGCGCGTCGGTGGTGACGGTGGCGGAGCCGATCTTAACGGTGGCGCCGGCAACCTCAAGGTTATTGGTGTTCCGCACGTATCCGCTTACCTTGGCGGATGTGGCGGCGAGGACCAGGTCGCAGTGGGCGGTGTCGCCGTTCACGGCGGCTCTGCCGGAGGCGCTGCCGAATCCGGCGGCGGTGGCATTAATAGTGTATGTGCCGTTGGGCATTGCCACGCTGTACCAGCCGTAAGCGTCGGTGGTGGCGGACTTAGTGCCCACGGTGACGGTGGCGCCCTCGATGTACTTGTTGTGGGTGTCCCGAATGTAACCGCAGACCGCGCCGATCGCGTAGGCGAGGGTTATGTCCACTTTCACGTCGTTGCCGGCAACTCTTGCCGAGGAGGTTTTGTCGATGTAGCCATCGGCCACAAAGCGGAGGGTGTAGGCGCCGTCGGAAGCGCCGACTATGGAGTAGGAGCCGTCAACGGCGGTGGTGGCGAAGGTGTTGCTGCCGATTTTAACCGCCGCGCCCTCGATGGGAGCTCCGTCGGGGTTGGTGACGTAGCCGTATATGGTGCCCTGCTTGGTTGTCAGGGATATGTTGGTAAAGAGGGGCTCGCTGTCGGCGGCGATGTTCAGCGTCACGGAGTTGTTGTAGAACTTGGCCTTGGAGGCGGTGATTGTCCGGCTGCCGTTGGGCACCGTCATTTTGTAGGCGCCGTCCTTGCCGGTGGTGGCGGTGACGCTGCCGCATGTGACGGTGGCGCCCTCGATAGCCACGCCCTTGGAGTCGGTGATGTAGCCGTAGACAAGGGTTTCGGAGGTGGCCAGGGTGGCGCAGAGCCAGTCGTAGCAGTTATCCACAACGGCGGTGTCGGACTTGGTGGTGTAGCCGCTCTTGGTGAAGGTGACGGTGTAGGTTCCGTTGGGTTTGTCCATCATATAAAGGCCGGAGCCGTCGGTGGTGGCGGTGGCGTCGCCGCAGGTGACGGTTACGCCCTCGATGGGATTGCCGTAACAGTCTCTGGCGTAACCGGCGATACCGGGGCCTCCGAAGCTTTCCGCATTTACCGTGTCGCCGTTGACAACCACGTTGCCCACTTGATAACCGAAAACCTTTACCCTGTAGGAGCCGTTCTCTACGTTGTTAAAGACGAAGTTGGATTTGCTTCCGTAGGCGTAATAGGGGGTGCCGCTTCTGACAGGTTCGAGGGTAAGGTCGATTACATCGTATTGGGGATTATACCAAAATCCCATTACGGTGCCGGTGGGTTTGTAGAGGGTGAAATCTTTGGTCTGTGATGTTCCCTGTATGGCCGCCTTGTAGATGACGGGATTGTAACCTTCCTTGTTAAGGGTGAGAGTCTGGGTGCCGTCGGGAACACCGGAGAACTCAAAGCGTCCGGGGTAGCCGTATGTTTTGCTCTGACCGGCTATGGCAACGTCGGTGTAGTCCATGGTTTCGCCTTTGGCGTTCTTGACGTTGGCGGTGAAAGTCACGTTGTCGTTGTAGAGAACCACGGTGATTTCCTTGTCGGCGCCGGAGATATACACTTCCGTGTCGCAGGGGTAGTAGCCGGGTCTTTCCGTGTGGACGATGTGGGTGCCGTCGGGAATGCCGGTAAACTCAAAGCGCCCGGGGTAGCCGTAGTTTTTGAACTGCCCCGCCACGCTTACATCCACATAGTCCAGATTGTCGCCGTTTTCGTCAACCGTGTATACCGTGAGCTTGGAGGCTGTGTTGTACAAAACCACGGTGGTTTCCGTGTCTCTGCCCTCCACGGTTATTTCCGCGGTCTGAGTATAATATCCGTCTCTCTCGATGGTGGCGGTGTAGGTACCGTCGGGAACGCCGGAAAACTCAAAGTGCCCATTATAGGCATAGTTCTTGGACTGTCCGGCCACGCTTACGGTCTCATGGTCCAAGGTTTCGCCGTTTTCGTCAATCACGTTGATGATGACTTTGGCGTTGTCCGGGCGCAGATTAATCGTAATCTCACCCACGCCGCCGTTAATTGTTATGGGAGCGGTCTGGGAATAGTAGCCCGGTCTCACCGCCGACACGATGTGGGTGCCGTCGGGAACGTCGAAGAAGGAAAAGTCGCCGTTGTAGGCGTAGTTTTTAAACTGTCCCGCCACGGTTACGTCCACATAGTCCAAGGTGTCGCCGGTGACGGCGTCCCGGGTGTGAATTTTCGCGGTGGAGCGGTTGGGATAGAGAGTAACCGCCTCACGGTAGCCGCCTATAAGGTAGTCTTCTTCGGTCAGGGTGAAGTCTATCTTTTTGGAATAATAGCCTTCCCTCTCGAAGGTGACGGAATGCTTGCCCAGACGCACTTTCTCGAAACCGAAGTGTCCGGCGTAGGCATAGGTAATCTTCCGTATTCCGTCCAAAGTGACATCCACGTAGTCCAAACTGTCGCCGGTGGGATCGGTGGTGTCGAAGTAGACGGGGATTGTGAGCGGATCGTCGGCCCGCAGGGGAACCGCGATCAGCAGCGCCGCAAGCAGCGCCGCGAAGATGATGGGGAGTCTCTTTCTCATGTTTTTTGTCTCCTATATTTTCAGGTGCCGGGTGTCAGGTGCTGGGTATCAGGGAATGTGTCGGCAGAGCCGACGGATTCTACCGACTAACCTTGCGATGCGGGTTATATAATCCGTTTTGCGACAGCAAAACACCTTCCCTGACCCCAGACCCCAGACCCCAGACCCCAGAAAAAAATAGGAGA
>JAGDDM010000255.1 GCA_017958015.1 Abditibacteriota bacterium
ATTCGTCGCGACGTTTCGTTGGCGGAGAGACGGGGATTCGAACCCCGGGTACCCGAAGGTACAACGGTTTTCGAGACCGCCCCTTTCAACCACTCAGGCATCTCTCCGGGTTAATGGTGCCCGATGAGGGAATCGAACCCCAACGCCTTCCTGCGGACGGCGCTTTATCCGGTGCAGCTAATCGGGCATAGCTGACGGTTTATGGTGCCCGATGAGGGAATCGAACCCCCAACGCCCGCCTTAGGACGGCGGCGCTCTATCCATTGAGCTAATCGGGCAAAATAATTGTATTATTGTGCCCGATGAGGAAATCGAAGCCCCAAGCGCCTTTATGCGACGGCGCTCTATCCGGTGCGGCTAATCGGGCAAACAACGATAATATTTTACAATAAACAGGCTCCCTTGTCAATCCTAAACCGCGGCGCTCGGCTCCCCCGCGGGAATCGGGAGAAGAATCGGGAAGTAAGTTGATACACAAAAATTCCGCCCCGGGGGGCGGATTTTTTGTTGAGGTAATCTACTCGGATTCGGAAACAACCGCGGCTCTGCTTTCCCTTTTCTTTATACTTATTCTCTTTCTGCTCTTCTTCGCCGGTTTTGCTTCGGCAACGGGTTCCGGTTCGGGCGCGGTTTCCGCTTTTACCGGTTCCGGCTTTGCCTTTTTCCGCTTTATTGTGATGGTTTTGCGCCCGGTTTCGGGTTCCTTCACCGGTTCCGGCTGAGGCTCGGCTGTCTCCGGGACGGGAGCGGTTTCGACGACTTCCGGCGCCGTTGTTTCCGCTTCACGGGTCTTTGTTTTCTTTTTCTTGTTCCGGTTATTGCGCTTTTCTATGCGGCCGAAATCGGCGCTGGGGGAGGTGGTAAAGAGAATCTCCTCCTCTCCCTTGCGGCGCACGGTGATGAGCATACGCTTTCGGCGGGGGGCGCGGGTCTTTTCCTGTTCGATAACGGGCAGGGTGAAGCTCGACGGCGTTCCCGGCTCCCGTTTTGCGATAATTATGCCCGACGTCTCTTCGGTTTCCGCCGGTTCACCCGCGGGTTCTTCTTTGGGCTTTTTGGGTTTGCGGAGCCCCAGATGGAGGGATTTGCGCTTGCCCAGGGAGTATATTTCGTCCAAAACTTCCACGGAGCCCCTTGTCCGGCCTGCGAAGTTGTCCTCGGCGGTCTTTTCGTTGAAGGGCTGAATTACCACTATCTCATAGACGCCGCCGCTGACGGAGATGAAGTTGATGGGGTAGTCCTCGCCGTTGACGGTGATGCCGCAATCGGGGCCGCCGGGGGGATAGATGTCCACTTTGAGGCCCTCGGGAACCTCGACTTTGAGGTTGAAAGTGTGCTTGCCAAGGTACCAGGACACATTCAGGGGGCCCTGGTCGGTCATGATTCCGCCCTTGGCCCGTTTGAGACCGCCGGCGTGGGGAGCGATGGCGAATCTGCGGCTGCCCACAACCGGTTTGATGCCCAGGTACTGGCCGATGAGGCCGCCCACCGGCGCCGTTGACCAACCGTAGCACATGCCGCCCATACCCTCGAAATCTTCCCGCAGGGTGTCGTAGTCGTTTCTGAGCATATTCGACCAGTTCTTGCGGGTGTTGTATATGGCGTCGTTGTTTCGGTGGTTCATTATGTAGGCCCTGTTCAGTTTGGAGCTGAAGTAGGGGGTGACAATCTGGGGCAGGTGGGAGAATGAGAGCATGCGGAATATGCCCGCCTTGCGGTAGTAGTCCGGCACGTCGGAGAGAATCAGGAGAATGTTTGTCTGCCGCAGGAAATCATCTCTGAGCTTGCCGTCCTTCATACCCTCGCAGTAGAGACCTTTGCGCTCGATGTAGAAAAACTTGTTGATGGCCTTTTTGACCGTGTCGGCCCGCTCAACCAGCTTTTCGGCGTCCTCATATTTCTCGGCCGCTTCGGCTATGATGGCGGCGGTGCGGAGAATGCCGCAGTAGAGAGCGTTTATCACGGTGCTGATGCCGGAGGTGTCGTAGTCCTCCCAGTCGATGAAAATCTTTTCCTCAACGTTTTCCAGAAGATTATCGCTGTTTAGGTACTTGTCGAAGAACCGCACGAGATTGCGGACTTGGGGGTAGGCTCCGACCATGAGTTCTTTGTTGTTGCTGTAGCCGTAGTAGTCGCAGACGGAGGTGAGGAAGTCCTGGGCGCAGTCGATGTAGACTTTCTTGGTGCCGGAGGGATACCGGGCGGGGAACATGCCGTCCTCGTACTGGCCGTCCAGTGTCTGCAAAATGGCCTGACGCAGATAGGATGTGTCGTTGTAGGCGTAGTAAATCGATCTGCCCATGATGGAGATGTCGCCCCACCACTGGGTTTGTTCTCTGAAGGGGCTCTCGGCCAGAACGTCCTGCATGCAGAGGCGCAAAGTGTTGGCGCCCCGTTTCCAAATCTTGTTGAGAATGTCGTCGCTGCACTCGAAGCTGCCGGTGAGGGGCATGTCCGCCAGCCGCTCAACGGCCCGGAGAGACTTGATGACCAGGGGTTTCGCCAGCCGCCGGAACTCCAGCATAACGTAGCGGAAGGAGCGGCGGTCGAAGCCGTTCCGGATGAAGGGGCCTTTCTTGAGGATAATTCTGTCCGCCTGCATGACGTCGTTTCTGTCCGCTTCGGGGGTGTCGCCGGAGAGGGTTTCGCCGTAGGATATGTCGATTATGCCCGCGGCGGAATCATCCGCCTCGATGAAGATGCTGCCGGATACGATTCTGCCGAAGTCCAGAACAACCGCCACCGGCTTGTCGCCCCGGGGAGTTTTCACCGTGACGGCGCCCTCGCCGGTGAGGAGATTGTCCGCGTTGTCGATTGAGCCGGATTTCAGTGGGCTGAGTTCCGCTTCGGACACGGCTTTCGGCACGTCGTCGATGGGGAAGTCTTTGGGCCGTTCAGGGGAGTTGTAGACGCCGAGAATCGAGACCGGGAGAACGGTTGTTTCCGCCAGGGGGTCGATTAGCCGGGGGAGAATGATGTCGTCCTCTTTGATGAGCTCAACGGGCTTCCAGGACTTGTCGGACAGTTTGGGCGCGGCGAACATTTCCGTGCCGGCCTTGGCGTCGTAGACTTCCTTGAAGCCCAAATCCTCGCTTACGCGGCCGCCGTGGTCGAGATAGGCGTTGTTTCGGCGGAACTTGCATGTTTCGTCGCTGAGGACGCAGACGGTTTGCTTGCGCTGGGTGATTTCAATCCTGAAGTTTACCGCCGGGGTTTTGTCTTCGCGGGAACAGATGGGGACACCGAGACTTTCCACGTTCAGGAGAATGTGGTTGGTGCCTTTTTTGAGGTGGGAGGCGATTTTGTGGGAATCGGCATAGGAGCAGTCCCTGCCGCCGGGTACGGGACCGGCGCCGACATATTCCCCGTTAACGTAAAGCCGATAACGGGTGTGGGACGCTATTGTGAATGTTGCTTCCGTTGGGTCGGAGGTAAGGCGGAAAGACTTGCCTATGAGATAAAAAGCGTTGGTTGCGGACTCCGACGGGCGAATCCATGAGCCCAGTGCTATGGGTCTCTCGCCCCGATATACGGAAGTTACCTGTTCCGATGACAAATCGCCGGGAATGGTTACTATAATTTTTTGCATCGCGTAATTCTGAAGAGAAAGGGTAGGTCGGATGTGATTGATGTGGTTACCGTTTCTCGGGCGGTTTCGTGCCGCTTATATATATTATACAACAAATTTTATCTTTGCGCCACAACCGGGGACTTTTCCTTGAAAATCCGAAAAGATTGTGATATACTTATTAAACCTATGGGAAATAGGGGAATAAAACAAAGGAGACGGTTATGAAGTTTTTTGTCGAAAAGAAAGTACTCGATATAGGCGTTAAGATTATTTTTCCCGTGATATACGGCATAGACAACCGAAGCGTGAGCGGTGAGTGGCTGTCCCGCCGGGAGGACGCTCTTAAGGGTATCGCGGAAAAATACGAAAACATCGATTTTCACGAAGATTCGATTTTCGAGGGGTTTCATATTCTCCACGACCGAAGCGGTGTAAAGCGGCGCAAAAACGTGCCCGCCGGCGAAAATCTCATACGGCTTCTTAAAAAACACGGTTCGATGCCCGTAATCAATCAGGCGGTGGATATTTACAACATTATTTCCATGGAGAGCAAGCTCGCCCTGGGAGCCCACGACATAAACCGGACGGAAGGGAATGTCACGCTGCGCTTTACCGACGGAACGGAGCGGTTCGCTCCCATCGGCGGTGAGGCCGGGTCCGCCGCCACCGGGGAGTATTGCTATTGCGACGACAGGGGCGATGTTTTGTGCCGCCTTGAGATACGTCAGTCGGAAAAAACAAAGGTGGACGAAAACTCGAAAGATATTTTCTATATCGTACAGGGAAACGAGTCGGTGCCGGATGAGCTTTTGCGGGATGTTGCGGAGCGAATCATAGCGGAAACGACGAAATACTGCGGCGGAGAGGGACACATTCGGATTCCGGAGGTTGTTTAGGGAAAAAGTTTGCCATTAAAACCGTCTTTCCGGTATAATGTATATATATAAATAAGCAAATAAAAACGGAGGATTTTTGATGGATTACTTCCTTACCGAAGAACAGCAATTTATGAAAGACGTGGCCAAGGATCTGGCCGAGAAGAAGATTCGCCCGGTGAGCGCCGAGTTTGACGAGACCGGCGAGTTCCCCTGGGAAATCGTAAAGGCCATCGCCGAAGCGGACCTTTTCAGAGTTTTCATTCCCGACGAGTACGGCGGAATGGCCGGAGACAGCGCCATTATGAACATGTGCGTGGTCACCGAGGAGCTTTCCAAGGTTGACGGCGGCATTTCCCTCGCTTTCGCCGCCACCGGACTGGGCACCTTCCCCATTCTCGTGTCCGCCAGCGACGAGCAGAAGGCCAAGTGGCTGCCCCGGATAGCCGACGGCACCGTTGCCGCTTTCGCTCTCACCGAGGCCAACGCCGGTTCCAACGCCGCGGGTCTTGCCACCACCGCCGTTGAGGACGGCGACAGCTATATCATCAACGGTACCAAGCAGTGGATTACCAACGGCGGAGAAGCGGACATCTACACCGTGTTCGCCGTTACCGATCCCGCCAGAGGACCCAGAGGTCTCTCCTGCTTCGTGGTGGAGAAGGGCACCCCCGGCTTCACCTTCGGCAAGAAGGAGAACAAGTTGGGCATCCGCGCTTCCGCCACCCGGGAGCTTATCTTCACCGACTGCAGAGTCCCCAAGGAGAATATGATCGGACGCAGAGGCACCGGCTTTATTACCGCCATGAAGACCTTTGACCGCTCCAGACCGGGCGTGGCCGCTCAGGCCGTGGGTATCGCCGCCGGCGCTCTCGAGCTCGCAATCAAGTACTCCACCGAGCGCAAGCAGTTCGACCAGCCCATCAACAACTTCCAGGGTCTGCGCTTTATGCTGGCCGATATGGCCATGAAGGTTGAGTCCGCCAGAGCGCTTGTTTACAGCACCGCCAGATGGATTGACACCAACCCCAGCGAGAAGTTCACCGCCTACTCCGCTATGGCCAAGTGCTACGCTTCCGATATGGCCATGTCCGTCACCACCGACGCCGTCCAGGTCTTCGGCGGATACGGATATATGAAAGAGTATCCCGTGGAGAAGATGATGAGAGACGCCAAGATTACCCAGATCTACGAAGGCACCAACCAGATTCAGCGGGACGAAATCGGCAGAGGCATCGTGGCCGAAGTCGCCAGAAAGGCGAAGTAAGATTAGGTTTTAGGGGTTAGCCGCTCCCCGCGGCCGCGAATAAGCGTCGCGAGGCGCGTTCACTATTCCCTTTTCCCTATTTCCTACTCCCTCAACAAAAATATTCCACCCGCTTTTATAAAACGGGTGGACTTTTTATTACCATGTTATCTTTGAAAAATCTCACCGTCGGCTACAAATCCCCCATACTTTCCGATGTAAACCTCACGGTTGAAAAGGGTGAGGTGGTGGGGATTTTGGGTCCCAACGGCTGCGGCAAAACAACCCTTATACGAACCCTTACCCGGTTTATCGAGCCGCTGTCGGGAGAAGTCGCTCTCGACGGCAGGGATGTTTTCGCCATGAAACCGGTTGAGTTTGCCTCGGAGTTCGCCGCCGTGTCCCAGACGCTGGTGTCGTCCTTCGACTATACCGCCCGGGAAGTGGTGCTCATGGGCAGATACTGCCGGCAAAAAACCTTTGCCTCCGAGTCGGAGCGGGACATTGGGGCGGCCCGGAAAGCCCTACGGGACGTGGGAATGGATTACGCCGAGAGTACGGCGGTGTCAAAGCTCTCCGGCGGCGAGTTTCAACGGGTTATGATCGCCCGGGCGCTGGCCCAGGAGACGGATGTGCTGCTTTTGGACGAACCCACGTCGCATCTGGACATCAACCACGCCGGGGATATGGCTCGGCTCTTCGCCCAATCCGGCAAAGCCGTCCTGGCAGTCATGCATGACATCAACCTGGCCGCCCGGTGGTGCCGCAGAATCGTCCTCATAAAGGACGGCGCTCTCTTCGCCGATGGCGCCCCGGAAGAGGTTATCACCGAAGAGAACATCAAATCCGTCTTTGACGCCGACTGTTCCGTCATCCCCAATCCCCGGGGCGGAATATGTGTGGTGTTTTAAGGCATCCGAAAGAGGTAAAGGAGTTTAGATTATGACCGAACGGGAAATTCTGGACTTATTGAAATACGGTGAAGATATTCACTTGGAATGTAAAAAAGCGGAAAAAGGATTGCCCAATTCCGTTTGGGAAACTTATTCGTCTTTCGCGAATACCGATGGGGGAATTATTCTTTTCGGTGTTGAGGAAAATACGAAAGCGACGGATTTTGAAAGTCGTTTTGTTTTTCAAGCGATTAAGAACCCGAATCAACGAATCAAAGATTTTTGGAATACCGTAAACAGCAACAAAGTCAGTTGCAATATTCTTGTGGACGCCGATGCGGGAACCTGTAGCGTAAAAGGGAAAGATATAATATGGATTAAGGTTCCTCGCGCGAAGTACAATCAGCGACCTGTATATCTGAACGATAACCCCATAAAGGGTAGCTATAAACGAAACCATGAGGGCGACTATCACTGCACCGAAGAGGAAGTGAAAGCCATGCTTCGCGACGCGAACGATTCCGGAAGCGACGGAATCATCTTGGATGGCTACACCATGGAAGATCTTGATATGAATTCTCTTCGGTCATATCGTATTGAATTCGAACATTGTAATCCGGACCATATTTGGAACGGTTTGGATGACTTGGAATTTCTTCGCAAAATGAACGGTTACGCGAAAGATCGAACAACGGGGAAAAGTTGGTTGACGGCTGCCGGACTCCTGTTGTTCGGCAAAGGTGAAGCCATACGCGAACGTTTTTCGAACATACGTATGGATTATATAGACCTAAGCAATACGGTTCCGGGCAGTCGTTGGAGCGATCGTCTCACTTACGACGGCATGTGGGAGAACAATTTATATAATTTCATGAGGTTGGTTATGCCAAAATCGGTTTCCGGGTTAAAACGTCCGTTTAGATTGGAAGGTATGACCCGTATAGACGATACACCTGTTCATAAGGCTATACGCGAAGCTGTCGTTAATATGATAATCCATTGTGATTATATGGCCAACGGGACTCTTAAAATCGAGAAGTCGGATAAAGGTTTTGTTTTTTCCAATCCGGGAAATCTGAAACTCCCCGTTCGGGATATCTACGAAGGAGGTCATTCCGTTGCCAGAAACCCGCATATTCAAACATTTTTCCGAATGATAGGGGCGGGTGACAATATCGGTTCCGGTTTTCCGACTATTTTAAGCGCGTGGGGCGCCGAGAATTGGAGAAAGCCGGACTTAAGCGAAAATATGAATTTGCGTTCGGTGGAACTAAAATTATGGATGGTTTCATTGATGCCGCAGGAGTGTACCGATTATCTTTTGAATGTATTCGGATCGGCGTACAGTCGTTTAACCGGCAATGAACAGATTGTTCTCGGCACGGCCTATCTCGAAGGAACCGTTACCAACGCTCGGCTTCAATCCGTTTTGAATCTTCACGGCATTGAAGTAGGCCGCGTGTTGTCAAACTTGGTTGATAATAAAATGTTGATTCCCGATAAAAAAGGCAGATGGACCCGTTATCGTTTGAATGATAATTACGTTGCTTTACCGAGCCAAAGGGATTTTGCGGATATTCAACCGGACGAAATCGCGTTTAAGAATAAAACCGATAAGTTAATATATGATTATATTCAAGCAAACGGTTTTATCACATCGGCGCAAGTGTTGGATATTACAAGAATAAATACAACTCAGGGGGCTAACGTGGCGCTCGGGAGGCTGATAAACGCGGATTTGGTTGTTATGGAACGGAAAGGAAAGCACGTTATCTATCGATTGAAAGAAGAATTATGACAATACACCAACTTTTTCCTATTGAAAAAGTTGGTGTATCAAGTGTTTTAGTTGGTGTATCAAGTGTCTTAGTTGGTGTATCGTTTGGTTTGTTTATAAGCCGAAAAAGGCTCCCGAAAGGGAGCCTGATTTTATTTGTTATAAAGCGGTGACATTTCCCTGAGGCGTGCCACGATGGGGGGCAGGACCTCCAGGACTTTTTTCACGTCCGCTTCGGTGTTTTCCTTGCCCAGGGTCATTCGCAGGGAGCCGTGGGCCTGTTCGTGTTTGAGGCCCAGAGCCATG